>NZ_JBHYMF010000014.1:0-67656 GCF_042742855.1 Streptomyces sp. NPDC058877
TACGAACACCTGGTGTTCGTACGGGCCCCGCCCCGTCGCACTACGCGATGTCAGCCGTTGCGCTTCCAGCGCGGCTTGTCGTCGCGGCGGCCGAAGGAGCCGCCGGTGGAACCGGCGCCGCGGTGGTCGTCACGACGGCCGTACGGGCGGTCGCCGCCCGAGCGGTGGCCGCCGGAGGGGCGGTCGTCACGACGGTCGCGGTTGAACGGGCGGTCGCTGCCGCGGTGGCCGCCGGAGGGACGGTCGTCACGACGGTCGAAGGAACGGCCGCCGCGGTCGTCACGGTTGAAGCCACCGGACGGACGGTCATCACGACGGAAACCACCCGACGGACGGTCATCACGACGGAAACCACCACGGTCACCACCGCGGTCGTCACGGTTGAAGCCACCGGACGGACGGTCATCACGACGGTCGAAGGAACGGCCGCCGCGGTCGTCACGGTTGAAGCCACCGGACGGACGGTCATCACGACGGAACCCACCCGACGGACGGTCATCACGACGGAACCCACCGGACGGACGGTCATCGCGACGGAAACCACCACGGTCACCACCACGGAAGCCGCCGCGGTCATCGCGGTGGTTCCCACCGCGGTCACCGCGGTCGCGGCGCTCGAAGTTGCCCCGCTCGTCGCGGAAGGTCGAACGCTCCTCGCGGCGCTCCTCGGCACGGGCGGCGCGCTCGGCCTCGACCGCAGCGGCGGCGACCTCGGCCTCGGCGGCCTCGGTCACCTCGGCCACCGCGGCGTCCGGGTCCTCGCCGCGCTCACGGGCGGCGCGGGCCACCAGGCGGTCGGCCTCCTCGCGGAGCTCGACGGCGCGGCGCTGGAGGCGCTCCAGCTGCTTGGTCAGGTCGACGACCTCGCGCTCGGCCTGCTTGGCGAGGTTGTTCGCGGAGTCCGCCTGGACCTCGGTCAGCGAACGGGCACCGGTGATCTCGGCGACCTCGGGGTCGAAGGCGCCGGCCCCGCCGACGATGTGGCGCGAGGCGTCGACGCCCGCGTCCTCCATCAGACGGAAGATCTGGCGGCGCTGGTGCGGCAGCGCCAGGGAGACCACGACGCCGGAACGACCGGCGCGGGCGGTACGGCCCGAGCGGTGCAGGTAGTCCTTGTGGTCGCCGGCCGGGTCCACGTTCAGGACCAGGTCGATGCCGTCGACGTGGATGCCGCGGGCGGCGACGTCGGTCGCGACGAGCGCGTTGACGTAGCCGTCCTTGAAGTCGGCCAGGGTGCGCGTACGGGCGCCCTGGGTCATGCCGCCGTGCAGGGCGTCGGCCTTCACACCGGCCTCGCGCAGCTGCTCGGCGATGCGGTCGGCGCCCAGCTGGGTGCGGACGAAGATGATGGTGCGGCCCTTGCGCGCGGCGATGGCGGCGGTGACCGGGGCCTTGTCCTTCGGCTTCACGACGAGGACGTGGTGGGTCATCGTGGTGACGGCGCCGGCGGACGGGTCGACCTCGTGGGTGACCGGGTTCACCAGGTAGCGCTTCACCAGGGTGTCGATCTCGTTCTCCAGGGTGGCGGAGAAGAGGAGACGCTGACCGCCCTCGGGAACCTGGTCGAGCAGCTCGGTGACCTCGGGCAGGAAGCCCAGGTCGGCCATCTGGTCGGCCTCGTCGAGGACGGCGATCCGGACGTCCTCCAGGGAGCAGGCGCCGCGGTTGATGATGTCGCGCAGACGGCCCGGGGTGGCGACGAGGATGTCGACGCCGCGCTCCAGGGCGTAGATCTGGTTGCCCATGGACGTACCGCCGCAGACGACCTTCATCTTCAGGCCGAGCACGTCGCCGTAGGGCTGGAGGGCGTCCGCGACCTGCATCGCGAGCTCACGGGTCGGGGTGAGGATGACGCCGCGGGGCTTCTTCTTCTCGGTGCGGCCGTCCGCGAGGGTGGCGAGCAGCGGAAGGCCGAAGGAGAGGGTCTTGCCGGAGCCGGTGCGGCCACGGCCGAGGATGTCCTTGCCGGCCAGGGCGTCCGGGATGGTCGCGGCCTGGATGGGGAAGGGGGTGGTGACGCCGTTCTGCGCGAGCTTGCGCACGACGCCCTCGGGCAGACCCAGGTCGCTGAAGGTCACGGTGGGCTCGGCGGCCTCGTCGGAGGAGCCCTCGGCGACGGTGTCGTCGGCCTCGGTCACGACGGTTTCGGTGGCCTCGACGGCCTCGACGATCTCGTCGTTCTCGGGCATGACGGCGTGGTCAGAACTGAAAATGGACATGCGAAATGCGAAACCTTCCGGAGTCTCGGCACGCGCCCGTCAACTCCGTGTTTTCGCAAATCGACCGCCTCAATGCGGTCAGCCACGGCTAGGGAGAGTACGCGCCACGCGGCGCTCTTCTGTGTCGGCGCCGGGCAATGGGATCAAACGATCTACCACCATACGCACCCTCCCCCACCCGTGGCAAATCGGACTCCGTCACGCCGGCCCGACCTGCGGGGATGCCTCCGGCTCCGCGGACGTGTCCGACTCGCCCGCCGCCCACATCGCACCCATCTGGGCATCGGCGCCGGCCGTCGGAGCCTCGGTGGGGTTCGAGGTCGGCTCCGGGGTCGGTTCCGGGGTGGGGGCGGTCGGTTCCGGTGTCGGGGTGGGCTTCGGAGTGGTGGGGGCGGTCGTCGGCGCGGGCCCGCCGCCGCCCGACCCTCCGGTGTCCGCACCGCCGGCACCGGTGCCACCGCCGGCGCTGGCCCCGCCGTCACCGTCGCCGTCCGACCCGCCGCCCGCGGTGTCACGGTCGCCGGGCGTCGGCTGCGCCGTGGACGGGCCTCCGGACTCCCCCGGGCCTTCCACCGGCAGCACCTCGCCCGGCGAGGGTTCCGGCGTGCCCGACGGCGAGCCGCTCGGCACCGGGGACTCACTGCCCTCTCCGGCCGCGGTCGGTCCGCTCCGCTCCGACCGGCCGCCCCAGGAGCCACCGCCGCCCTGAAGCCCGCCGCCGCCCTCGACCTCCGCCGCCACGCCCTTCGTCCCGCCGGGCACACCGGGCGCCGGCTTCGCCCCCTCGTCGCTCACACTCATACAGCCACTCAGACCGGCACAGGCCGCGACGGCCAGCGCGGCGGCAGCCCATTTCACCGGGGCGGGCAAATGGCGCACGGGGGCACCTCCAGGACACAGCGGGCAGGAACGGAACGCGTCCCACTGCCCAACTCCCCCGACCCCGCAAGGGACACGGCCCCACAGGGCCGCTCCGCCCGGGCGGCGGCCACCCCGCCCCGTCCCGCCGGCGTCCCGACTCAGCCGTAGCCGAGCGCATGCAGCCGTTCGTCGTCGATGCCGAAGTGGTGGGCGATCTCGTGAACCACCGTGATCTCGGTCTCCGCGACCACGTCCTCGCGCGACTCGCACATCCGCAGCGTCGGTCCCCGGTAGATCGTGATCCGGTCCGGCAGCACTCCGGCGTACCACTCGCCGCGCTCGGTCAGCGGCGTCCCCTCGTAGAGGCCGAGCAGCTCGGGGTCGTCCGGGGAGGGCTCGTCCTCCACGAACACGGCGACGTTGTCCATCAGTCGCGTCAGCTCCGGCGGAATCCGGTCCAGGGCCTCGGCGACGAGCTCCTCGAACTCCTCGCGCGTCATCTCCAACACGCGCCCATTCTCCCCCGCCCGGAGGCCGCTCCCACGGGAGGGGAGAAACCGTTTTGGCGATACCGGCCGCCATCCCATATGCTTCTCACGTCCCCGAGGCGCTGCGAAGCGCCCAGGCGGGCCTTTAGCCCTCATCGTCTAGTGGCCCAGGACGCCGCCCTTTCAAGGCGGTAGCACGGGTTCGAATCCCGTTGGGGGCACGCATTAACGTGTGCGAGACTAGTGCTCGCACATTGCAAGGTCCTGTGGAGCAGTTGGTTAGCTCGCCACCCTGTCAAGGTGGAGGTCGCGGGTTCAAGTCCCGTCAGGATCGCTGAGGCCAGAAATGGTCTCGTCTCCTCGCTCTTCGAGCAGGGGGACAGCCTCGGCTGGGTAGCTCAGTTGGTACGAGCGATCGCCTGAAAAGCGATAGGTCGCCGGTTCGACCCCGGCCCCAGCCACAGAGGGAAGGCCCCGTTCGAAAGAACGGGGCCTTCTTCGTTCGCACATCGGGAAACCGCAGCGCCGGGAAACCGCGGCTTCGGGAAACCGCGGTGCGGGGAAGAGGCGTTCGTGCCCCTTCCCCGCAGCCCTCAGGCCTCGCCGCTCCGCCGGCCCTTCCGGCCACGCACCGCGAGCACCACCGCGACGGTGGCCACGACCGCGAGGAGCAGCGCCCAGTCGGGAACCGAGCGCCCCCACGCACCGACCCGTTCCTCCACGGCGAAGGACTCCTCCACCGACAGCAGGCCCGGCAGGGCCGTGGTCCCGTCGAACACCAGGAAGAGCGCGCCCAGGGCGACGAAGAACAGGCCCGAGAGCACCGAAGTGGAATGGGCCTCGAAACGCCCGACCCGGATAGGGCGCCCGCGGAGCCAGCGCCGCCGTCCCAGCTCGTACCGCTCCCAGAGCAGCGCCAGGACGAACAGCGGGACCGCCATGCCGAGCGCGTACGCGGCGAGCAACAGGCCGCCGTACGCCGGGCTGCCGCTCAGCGCCGCCACCGTCAGGACGCTGCCGAGGATCGGCCCCGCGCAGAAGCCGGCGAGGCCGTAGACCAAGCCGAGGGCGTAGACGGAGAGGGCGGACGTCGGCCGGATGCGACCGCTCGCCTCGGCGATCCGGCGGGAGGTGAAGCCCAGGCCGAGGACCTGGAGGACGCCGAGCCCGATGATCAGCCAACCGCCGACGGTGACGAGCAACTCCCGGTGGCCGTAGAAGAAGCGGCCCGCGAGGGAACCGGCCGCGCCGAGCGGGACGAGGGTGGTGGCCAGCCCGGCGTAGAGGATGCCCGTCCTGGCCACCAGCTTCGCCCGCGTGTCGATCGAGTAGGCGAAGAAGGCGGGCAGGAGCAGGGCGCTGCACGGACTGAGCAGGGCGAGCAGTCCGCCGAGGAAGGCGGCGAAGTAACCGATGCCGGAGGTCATCGGACGGCCCCGGAGGGGTCGGACCCCGCGGCCCCCGGGGCCTTCGCCGTCTTGGCCGCCGCTTCGATGGCCTCGGTGAAGGCCTCCAGGGGCTGGGCACCGGCGATCGGGCGGCCGTTGATCAGGAAGGACGGGGTGGAGGCGGCGCCGAGCTCGTACCCCTCCGCCTGGTCCTTGCCGACCGCCTCGCGGGCCGCCGTGCCGTCGGCGTCCTCGGCGAACCTGGCCGCGTCGGGAACGCCGGCCTCCTTCGCGAGGGCGGCGAGCCGGTCCTTGCCGTACCCCTTCTCCTTGGCGCCCTCCGCGTAGGCGGCGGCGTGGAACTGCCAGAACCGACCCTGCTGCCCGGCGGCCCAGGCGGCACGGGCGACGGCCTCCGACTCCTCGCCGAAGATCGGGAAGTTCCGCCACTCGATGCGCAGGGTGCCGTTCTCGACGTACTTCTCCACCAGGGCGGGTTCGGTCTCCCGGGCGAACTGCCCGCAGTAGCCGCACTTGAAGTCGGCGTACTCGATCAGGACGACGGGGGCGTCGGCGCGGCCGAGGGCGAGGCCGTCGGCAGGGTCGCGGCGGGCGTACGCCGCCAGTTCGGGGTAGGTGCCGGCGTCCGGGTCGGCGGAGACCTCGGCGACGGTGGAGGAGCCCTGGGCCCCGGGGGAAGAGGGCTTGGTGGCGGTGTAGGAGGCGACGCCGAGCAGCACGGCGGCGACCGCCACTCCGGTGACGACGGCGATCGGCTTGGCCTTGGACGTGGACGTGGACATGCGGAAGCGCTCCTGGGCACGGAAGGGAGGAAGGACGAGGACGACGGAAGGGGTCGTCCCGTCTACACCCTCAGGACCGAGAGCTCCACGGGGGACGGAGGGACGCGCGCGGGTGCTTCCCGCCCCGACGGCAGGGCCCGACCGACCGGTTCCGGCTGCCGCCCGCGGCACGACGCCCGGTCGCCCGCGAGCGCGGACAGCAGCTCGGCGAAGCCGTGCGCACGTGGCGGTACGACGGGGCTCACGGCCCCTTCGTCGAGCGGGTGGGCCGGGTCGCAGCCCGGCACGGCGGCTCCGAGGACGGGTACGTCCGGGGGCGTTGCGGGGGCGCCCGTGGAAGCCCCGCAGACCAGGAGGCCGAGCACCAGCCCCATCAGCACGACGAACGTCGCCGGCGCGCGGGTGGTGCGGAACATGCGAAACCTCTCCGGTCCGGGCGGCGTGTCCGAAATAGTACGCACCCACCGCTCGCGCCCCGACGAAGCCCCTCGGGCCCGGCCGGGCGAGCCGCTCGTAAATCGGTTCGCCGCTTCTCGCCCGCAGGTGCGATCCTGGATCCCGTATGTCTACTTCCTTCGCCGCCCTCCAGTCCGTCCTGGCCGGGGTCTCGCTGCGGGACTCCCACCGGCTCGGCCGTCGTCTCGAAGGCGCCCGCCGCATCCGCAAGCCCGAGGCCCGCGCGGCCGTCCTGGACGAGATCGCCGCAGAGGCGGCCAAGGCCAAGGAGCGCGTCGACGGGCGCGCCTCCCGCGTGCCCGCGGTCACGTATCCCGCGCAGCTGCCCGTCTCGCAGAAGAAGGACGAGATCCTGGAGGCGATACGCGACCACCAGGTCGTGATCGTCGCCGGTGAGACGGGCTCCGGCAAGACCACCCAGATCCCGAAGATCTGCCTGGAGCTGGGCCGGGGCGTGCGGGGCATGATCGGGCACACCCAGCCGCGCCGGATCGCGGCCCGGACGGTCGCCGAACGCGTCGCCGAAGAGCTGCGGACCCCGCTGGGCGAGGCCGTCGGCTGGAAGGTCCGGTTCACCGACCAGGTGAACCCCGAGGCGACCTTCGTGAAGCTGATGACGGACGGCATCCTGCTCGCCGAGATCCAGACCGACCGCGAGCTGCGCGCGTACGACACGATCATCATCGACGAGGCCCACGAGCGGTCCCTCAACATCGACTTCCTGCTGGGCTATCTGGCCCAGCTGCTGCCGAAGCGCCCCGACCTCAAGGTCGTCATCACCTCGGCGACGATCGACCCCGAGCGGTTCTCCCGCCATTTCGGCGACGCACCCATCGTCGAGGTCTCCGGCCGGACGTATCCGGTGGAGGTCCGCTACCGGCCGCTCCTGGAGGAGGACTCCGAGGAGGCGGACCGGGACCAGATCACCGCGATCTGCGACGCCGTCGACGAGCTCCAGCGCGAGGGGCCGGGCGACGTCCTCGTCTTCCTCTCCGGCGAGCGGGAGATCCGCGACACCGCGGACGCGCTGCTCAAGAAGAAGCTCTTCAACACCGAGGTCCTCCCGCTGTACGCGCGGCTGTCGCACGCCGAGCAGCACCGGGTCTTCCAGCCCCATGCCGGCCGGCGGATCGTCCTCGCGACGAACGTCGCCGAGACCTCCCTGACCGTCCCCGGCATCAAGTACGTGATCGATCCGGGCACCGCCCGCATCTCGCGCTACTCGCACCGGACCAAGGTGCAGCGCCTGCCGATCGAGCCGGTCAGCCAGGCCAGCGCCAACCAGCGCAAGGGGCGCTGCGGCCGTACGTCCGACGGCATCTGCATCCGGTTGTACTCGGAGGACGACTTCCTCACCCGGCCGGAGTTCACGGACGCCGAGATCCTGCGCACGAACCTGGCCTCCGTCATCCTGCAGATGACCGCGGCCGGCCTCGGCGACATCGAGAAGTTCCCCTTCATCGATCCGCCGGACCACCGGAACATCCGGGACGGCGTGCAGCTGCTGCAAGAGCTCGGCGCGCTGGACGCGGCGGAGAAGGACCCGCGGAAGAGGCTCACCCCGCAGGGCCGGAAGCTGTCCCAGCTGCCCGTGGACCCGCGGCTCGCCCGGATGGTCCTGGAGGCGGACAAGAACGGCTGCGTCCGCGAGGTCATGGTGATCGCGGCGGCGCTGTCGATCCAGGACCCGCGCGAGCGGCCCGCGGAGAAGCAGGCGCAGGCCGACCAGCAGCACGCCCGCTTCAAGGACGAGACCAGCGACTTCCTGGCCTTCCTCAACCTGTGGCGGTACGTCCGCGAGCAGCAGAAGGAGCGCGGCTCCAGTTCCTTCCGCCGGATGTGCAAGCAGGAGTACCTGAACTTCCTGCGCATCCGGGAGTGGCAGGACATCTACGCCCAGCTGCGGACGGTCGCCAAGCAGATGGGCATCCACCTGAACGAGGAGGACGCCCCCGAGCAGTCCGTCCACGTCTCGCTGCTGGCCGGTCTGCTCTCCCACATCGGGATGAAGGACGTGAAGGGCTCCGGCGCGGAAGGCGGGAAGGGGTCCGGGAGCGAGGGCGGGAAGTACGCGGCGAAGAACGACTACCTGGGCGCCCGCAACGCGAAGTTCGCGATCTTCCCCGGTTCGGCGCTCTTCAAGAAGCCGCCGCGCTTCGTGATGTCGGCCGAGCTGGTGGAAACCTCGCGGCTCTGGGCCCGGGTCAACGCCCGGATCGAGCCCGAGTGGATCGAACCGCTGGCGCAGCACCTGGTGAAGAAATCGTACAGCGAGCCGCACTGGGAGAAGGACCAGGCGGCCGTGATGGCCTTCGAGAAGGTGACGCTGTACGGCGTCCCGATCGTTGCCGACCGCAAGGTGAACTACGGGCGGATCGACCCGGAGGTCTCCCGGGACCTGTTCATCCGGAACGCGCTCGTCGAGGGCGACTGGCGCACCCACCACAAGTTCTTCGCCGACAACCGCAAGCTCCTCACCGAGGTGGAGGAGCTCGAACACCGTGCCCGGCGCCGGGACATCCTCGTCGACGACGAGACGCTCTTCGACTTCTACGACAAGCGCGTTCCCGAACACGTCGTTTCCGGGGCCCACTTCGACTCCTGGTGGAAGCACAAGCGCCGTGAGGAACCGGAGTTCCTCGACTTCGAGCGCGAGATGCTCATCAACGAGAAGGCGGGGGCGGTCACCAAGGACGACTATCCGGACTCGTGGCGCCAGGGGGCGCTGAAGTTCCGGGTGACGTACCAGTTCGAGCCCGGCGCGGATGCGGACGGCGTGACCGTCCACGTGCCGCTCCAGGTGCTCAACCAGGTGACGGACGAGGGCTTCGAGTGGCAGATCCCCGGTCTGCGCGCGGAGGTCGTCACGGAGTTGATCCGCTCGTTGCCGAAGCCGATCCGCCGCCACTACGTGCCGGCACCGAACTTCGCGACCCGCTTCCTGGACGCGGTCGTGCCCGTCCAGGAGCCCCTGGCGGGCGCGCTCGCCCGCGAACTCCAGCGGATGGTCGGGGTCCCGGTCACGGCCGAGGACTTCGACTGGGCGAAGGTGCCCGAGCACCTCAAGGTGACCTTCCGGATCGTCGACGAGCGGCGCCGGAAGCTGGCCGAGGACAAGGACCTGGAGGCGCTGCGCCTCCGCCTCCGCCCCAAGGCCCGTCAGGCGCTCTCCAAGGCCGCGGCCGCGGCCACGGGCGGTCCGGACGGCTCGGGGCCCTCCCTGGAGCGCACGGGCCTCAAGGACTGGACGATCGGGACGCTCACGAAGGTCTTCGAGACCCGGCGGGCCGGTCAGCCGGTCAAGGCGTACCCGGCGCTCGTCGACGAGGGCGACGCGGTGGCCGTGCGGCTCTTCGACACGGAGGCCGAGCAGGCGCAGGCGATGTGGCGGGGCACCCGGAAGCTGATCATGCTGAACATCCCGGTGAACCCGGCGAAGTTCGCCTCGGAGAAGCTGACCAACCAGCAGAAGCTGGCCCTGTCCTCGAACCCGCACGGTTCGATCCAGGCCCTCTTCGACGACTGCGCCACCGCTGCCGCGGACCGGCTGATCGCGGACCGCGGCGGCCCGGTCTGGGACGAGGAGTCCTTCCGGAAGCTGTACGACGGGGTCCGCGCGGAGCTCGTCGAGCTGACCGTCCGCACGGTGGGCCAGGTCCAGCAGGTCCTGGCGGCCTGGCAGGCCTGTGAGCGACGGCTGAAGTCCACGAACAGCCCGGCCCTCATCGGCAACCTGGCCGACGTGCGGGAACAGCTCGCCTGGCTGATGCCGGCCGGTTTCGTCACCCGCACGGGCCTGAAGCGGCTGCCGGACCTGATGCGCTACTTGGTGGCGGTGGACCGACGGCTCCAGCAGATGCCCACCGGGGTGCAGCGGGACACCACCCGGATGGAGAAGGTCCGGGAGATGCAGGACGAGTACGCCTGGTTGCTGGAGCAGCTCCCCCAGGGGCGTCCGGTGCCGTCGGAGGTCACCGACATCCGCTGGATGATCGAGGAGCTGCGGGTGAGCTACTTCGCCCATGCGTTGGGCACCGCGCACCCGGTCTCGGACAAGCGGATCGTGAAGGCGATCGACGCGGCCGTCCCGTAAGCGGGGGCTCGCCGTGGGTGAGTTCGACCTGACCCCCTGACCTGCTGTACAGTCTCTCTCGCAACGAGGTCCTGTGGAGCAGTTGGTTAGCTCGCCACCCTGTCAAGGTGGAGGTCGCGGGTTCAAGTCCCGTCAGGATCGCCTTCCCGAAGGCCCGCATCGCGAGATGCGGGCCTTCGTTGTGTTCCCGTGTCTTGACGGAGTGACGCAGCCGCCGGTACCCCGGACTTCAGGGAATCGGGGGCCCACACCGGAGGTGGTCGCGCATGGCCGCGGCATCCACAGCACGACACGACACGCGGGCGCTGCTGCGTGCCCATCTGGCGGCCGCATCGCGGTACGGACACCTCACCCGCCACTGCGCGGTCTGCCATCGCCTCCTGCGGCTCGCCACGGAGTTTCCGGAGCCCGAGGAGCCGGCGGAGGGCGTGGAGGACGAAGGTCCCCCCGGTCCGTGACCATCGGCGGACCGGGGACGTCACGGGAAGTGGCAAGCTGGTCCTTGGCAAGGGTCCGTCGATGTGACGGGTGTCACTGAAAACGTTTCAGGAACCGCTCCATTTACACCCTCCCTACACCACCCCGATTTAATATGTGCAATTGCACCCCCCTTGACGGCGTGGGAGCGGGCACAAAAAAGATCGCACTGGACCCGGCGGAGTCCAGCGCGATCATTGACGAAGCCCTGTTGGGGCAGGGACCCGTCGGCAGTTCCAGGGGTGGGCCACCGGATTGGGGGATCCAGACGGGCCCGGTCTTACGGGGTGTTGCAGGGTGTTGCGTGCGCGACCTCAGGCCTCGCTGCGCTGCTGCGGAATGCCCGCCAGCAGCGCGCGAACCTCGGCCTCGCGGTACCGGCGGTGCCCACCCAGGGTGCGGATGGACGTGAGCTTGCCCGCCTTTGCCCAACGGGTCACCGTCTTCGGGTCCACGCGGAACATCGTGGCAACCTCGGCAGGGGTCAGCAGCGGCTCGGCATCAGGGGTGCGAGCGGTCATGAGCGGCCTCCTCGGGAGAACCGAACCAATCTCGGTTCTTTCCTCTAAATTCTGCACCTTGACCCGCCATGCCCGAAATGGCAAAAGCGGGTCGAGTCGGTTATAGGACGAACGGCTTGTCCTCGGCACTACAACTACACCATCCGTCCAGCCGCGTCGGCCAAACCGATGGAATTGCCCTCGCAGGTGTTCATCAGCGGCGGAAGTCGACTGACCATGCCATAACGGACAGTCACGCCACTGTGACGATCAGTCACAGAGCGATCAGGAGTCCTCAGACCCCCCATAGAGTGCAATGCTGAGCGTTCCGCCCATAGTTGGGCGGAAGGAACCCTCCCCGGACTCCTTGTCCTATTTTGGCACGAGGGTGGGTGATGGGCGCAAGGGTGCGGTACGTGCTGTCCGTCACGCTTGAACCAAAGGCCCGGATCGGGACCAACGTCCCCGCCCCACCGGTACGAAGGACCCGGCCACCGGACCGTCCGAGATTCGGCCACCGGAGCATGAAGATCATTTACACCCGTCGGACACGTCTTGTCGATACCGACCTGACGAACACGTCCGACTGATGTCAATTCGCGAACCGAAGGTCCCTGACCACCCGCCAGCGCTCCGCGAGCCTCCCGTACACCTCGTTCGCCGCCTCGTCGTCCCCGTCCCGCAGGGCGGCGATCCCCTCCGCCAACTCGGCAGCCGACCGGTCCTCGGCCAGCCACCCGGCCGGCAACGCGTGCACCAGACCGCCGAAGTCCAACTCCACGAGCGCCCGCGGATGGAACTCCTCCAACCAGCGCCCCACCTCGACCAGACCCTCCGTCATGGGACCGTCGTCGATCGCTCCGCGCAGCGCCTTCAGCGCCCGTGCGAGCCTCCGCCGCGCCTGCGCCATCGTCGTCCGGTAGCGCAGCACCGGCGCCCGGCCGGCCCCGCCCTCCCCCGGCTCTCCCGCCCGGTACTCGCGGTCCTCGTCGGCGAAGAGCGTGAACCAGCGCAGCGGCACCTGCCAGACCCCCGTGCGGATCCACGGCCGCGCGTCCGGGTTGCGGCTCCGCCAGCGCTCGTAGTCGTCCGCGGCCTGCACGCGGACCACCGGCGGCAACATCGCGTCGAGCACCGACGCCGGATACCCGTCGGCCGCCAGCTCCTCCATGGCCAGCCAGCCGCGGAACCTGGTCCGCCACGGGCAGACCACCACCACCCCCTCCAGGTGCGCGACGAAGGCGTCCCCGCTCTCGTGGACCGGGACCGGCACCGGCGGCGTCGGCAGCAGGTCCGCGAGGGAGCGGCGCAGCTCCTCCTGTGCGCCCGGGGTGTGCGGCTGGCTGGCGTACCTGGCCCAGTGGCTCCGCTCCGGCTCGGGAAACGCGGCCAGCGGCTCGTACACCCGCAGATAGGAGGCGTAGGGGATGGGGACCGGAGAAGCGACCGACATGTCGCGAATCCTTCCACGGAGGTACTCCCCGAGGGGGTGATCCTGGGCACTGCGGCGTACCTACGCCCAGGTAGGACTTACCCTCTTGCCGAAATGGTCTCCCCCCACCCGCAGGGGTGGCCGAAACCGCCGCTTCTTACTTGGGAGTCACCACCGTGACCGATGTGACCGGCGTTCCTGCTGACGTACTGCACACCCTCTTCCACTCGGAGCAGGGTGGCCACGAGCAAGTCGTGCTCTGCCAGGACCGCGCCTCCGGCCTCAAGGCCGTCATCGCCCTCCACTCCACCGCCCTGGGCCCGGCCCTCGGCGGCACCCGCTTCTACCCGTACGCCAGCGAGGCCGAGGCGATCGCCGACGCGCTCAACCTGTCGCGCGGCATGTCGTACAAGAACGCCATGGCCGGCCTCGACCACGGAGGCGGCAAGGCCGTCATCATCGGCGACCCGGAGCAGATCAAGACCGAGGAGCTCCTCCTCGCCTACGGACGCTTCGTCGCCTCCCTCGGCGGCCGCTACGTCACGGCCTGCGACGTCGGCACCTACGTCGCCGACATGGACGTCGTCGCCCGCGAGAACCGCTGGACCACCGGCCGCTCCCCCGAGAACGGCGGCGCCGGCGACTCCTCCGTCCTCACGGCCTTCGGAGTCTTCCAGGGCATGCGCGCCTCCGCGCAGGCCCTGTGGGGCGACCCGACCCTGCGCGGCCGCAAGGTCGGCGTCGCGGGCGTCGGCAAGGTCGGCCACTACCTGGTCGAGCACCTCCTGGAGGACGGCGCCGAGGTCGTCATCACCGATGTCCGCGAGGAGTCGGTGCGCCGGATCACCGACAAGCACCCGCAGGTCGCCGTGGTCGCCGACACCGACGCGCTGATCCGCGTCGAGGGCCTCGACATCTACGCCCCCTGTGCGCTCGGCGGCGCCCTGAACGACGAGACCGTGCCGGTCCTCACCGCGAAGATCGTCTGCGGTGCGGCCAACAACCAGCTCGCCCACCCCGGCGTCGAGAAGGACCTCGCGGAGCGCGGGATCCTCTACGCGCCCGACTACGTGGTCAACGCCGGTGGCGTGATCCAGGTCGCCGACGAGTTGCACGGCTTCGACTTCGACCGCTGCAAGGCGAAGGCCACGAAGATCTTCGACACCACCCTGGAGATCTTCGCACGTGCGAAGGCCGACGGCATTCCGCCGGCCGCCGCTGCGGACCGCATCGCCGAACAGCGGATGGCGGACGCCCGCCGCGGCTGAGCCGCGCAGGGGTGCCGGCCCGCCCGTCGGAACCGTCCGGGCGGGGTCCGCGGAGAGACTTCGCTCACGCCCTTCGGCGGGTCGGCACTCAAGAAGAGGTTAAAATCGCGACTGACCAGCGAGGAAAGGGCGCCTCGAGGGTTCTGTACCGGGGTATGTGATGCGTGCGGCGTACCGTAGACCCACGGAAACAGGTACCGTTGAAGCCCTACGGGCCGGTCTCTCCGTCGAGAGTCCGTTCCGAATCATGAACGCGTGTCAAGACTCTGGGGCCACCGAGCCCCGTCACCGAGGGGGTCGAGCCATGGGGCGCGGCCGGGCAAAGGCCAAGCAGACCAAGGTCGCCCGCCAGCTGAAGTACAGCAGCGGCGGGACGGACCTGACGCGTCTGGCCAATGAGCTGGGCGCTTCGACTTCGAGCCAGCCGCCGAATGGCGAGCCGTTCGAGGACGACGACGAGGAAGACGACCCGTACGCCCAGTACGCGGATCTCTACAACACGGACGACGAGGACGAGGACGACCAGTCCGGTCCGAGTTCGTCCCCGCGTCGCGCTTGACCTTCTAAATCGCCGAAACCCGGACCGGGGTCACCCGTCCGGGTTTCTGTGCTGTCCGCACGGAGGACACCAGCATCCCCGGGGCGCCACCGGCTGCGGGCGAAGGCCCCGAGGGGCCGCCGGACGCGCCTTCCCCGCGCTGCGGGAAGGTCCCACCCCCGGCAGCACCGCACGGGGAGAAACGGCGGCGGGGCGCCCCGCCGGAGCGCCCCGCCGGACCGTACCGCCCTGCTACTTCGCGTAGTCGCCGACCAGCTCCGCGCCGGTGCCGTGGTCCCCGCGCTCGGTGATCTCTCCCGCGACCCAGGACTCGACGCCCCGGTCCGCCAGCGTGGCCAGGGCCACGTCCACGGACTCGGCCGGCACGACGGCCATCATGCCGACGCCCATGTTGAGGGTCTTCTCCAGCTCCAGGCGCTCCACCCGGCCGGCCTGGCCGACCAGGTCGAAGATCGCGCCCGGGGTCCAGGTCGAGCGGTCCACCGTGGCGTGCAGACCGTCCGGGATCACCCGGGCCAGGTTGGCGGCGAGGCCACCGCCGGTGATGTGGCTGAAGGCGTGGACGTCCGTCGTCCGGGTGAGCGCCAGACAGTCCAGCGAGTAGATCTTCGTCGGCTCCAGGAGCTCCTCGCCGAGCGTCCGCCCGAGCTCCTCGACCTGCTGGTCGAGGGCCATCCCGGCGCGGTCGAAGACCACGTGCCGGACGAGCGAGTACCCGTTGGAGTGAAGACCCGAGGACGCCATGGCGATGACGGCGTCCCCCGTACGGATGCGGTCGGCGCCGAGCAGCCGGTCGTACTCCACGACGCCCGTACCCGCGCCGGCGACGTCGAAGTCGTCCGGGCCGAGGAGACCCGGGTGCTCCGCCGTCTCTCCGCCGACCAGGGCGCAGCCGGCCAGGACGCAGCCCTCGGCGATGCCCTTGACGATGGCGGCGACCCGCTCCGGGTGGACCTTGCCGACACAGATGTAGTCGGTCATGAAGAGCGGTTCGGCGCCGCAGACGACGATGTCGTCCATGACCATCGCGACCAGGTCGTGGCCGATCGTGTCGTACACGCCCATCTGGCGGGCGACGTCGACCTTCGTGCCGACGCCGTCGGTCGCCGAGGCGAGCAAGGGGCGCTCGTACCGCTTGAGGGCGGAGGCGTCGAAGAGGCCGGCGAAACCGCCGAGGCCACCGAGGACCTCGGGGCGCTGCGTCTTCTTCACCCACTCCTTCATCAGCTCGACGGCGCGGTCACCCGCTTCGATGTCGACGCCCGCGGACGCGTAGCTGGCACCGGTGGTCTCAGACATGGTGTGAGAACTTTCGTGTCGTACTGCGGTTGCAGCGGGGTCTTACGGGCGACGCAGGGCGTCGGAGGCCGCGGTGGCCGCCGGACCGGCCGCCAGCTCGGTCTCCAGGAGCTGCTTGCCCAGCAGCTCGGGGTCCGGAAGCTCCATCGGGTACTCGCCGTCGAAGCAGGCGCGGCAGAGGTTGGGCTTCTGGATCGTGGTCGCCTCGATCATCCCCTCCAGGGAGATGTACGAGAGCGAGTCCGCGCCCAGCGACTTGCCGATCTCCTCGACGGACATGCCGTTGGCGATCAGCTCCGCGCGGGTGGCGAAGTCGATGCCGAAGAAGCAGGGCCACTTCACCGGCGGCGAGGAGATCCGGATGTGGACCTCGGCCGCCCCCGCTTCGCGGAGCATCCGGACCAGGGCGCGCTGGGTGTTGCCGCGGACGATCGAGTCGTCCACGACCACCAGCCGTTTCCCCTTGATGACTTCCTTCAGGGGGTTCAGCTTCAGTCGGATGCCGAGCTGGCGGATGGTCTGGGACGGCTGGATGAAGGTGCGCCCGACGTAGGCGTTCTTCACCAGGCCGGCACCGAAGGGGATGCCCGAGGCCTCTGCGTAGCCGATGGCGGCCGGGGTGCCCGACTCCGGCGTCGCTATCACCAGGTCGGCCTCGACCGGCGCCTCCTTGGCGAGGCGGCGCCCCATCTCCACGCGGGAGAGGTAGACGTTCCGGCCGGCGATGTCGGTGTCGGGGCGGGCCAGGTAGACGTACTCGAAGACGCAGCCCTTGGGCTTCGCTTCCGCGAATCGAGAAGTCCGAATGCCGTTCTCGTCGATCGCGATCATCTCGCCCGGCTCGACCTCGCGGACGAAGCTGGCACCGCAGATGTCGAGGGCGGCCGACTCGGAGGCGACCACCCAGCCGCGCTCCAGACGGCCGAGGACCAGCGGGCGGATGCCCTGCGGGTCGCGGGCCGCGTAGAGCGTGTGCTCATCCATGAAGACGAGGGAGAAGGCGCCCCGGACCTCGGGGAGGACCTTCGCGGCAGCCTGCTCGATGGTGAGCGGCGTGCCGTCCTCGTCCACCTGGCCCGCGAGGAGCGCGGTGACCAGGTCGGTGTCATTGGTGGCGGCGACCTGGGTCGCGCGCCCTTCGCGCTTGGGCAGGTCGGCGACCAGCTCGGCGAGCCGCGCCGTGTTCACCAGGTTTCCGTTGTGGCCGAGCGCGATCGAGCCGTGGGCGGTCGCCCGGAACGTCGGCTGCGCGTTCTCCCACACGGAGGCCCCGGTGGTCGAGTAGCGGGCGTGACCGACCGCGATATGACCTTGGAGGGAACCGAGAGAGGTCTCG
Organism: Streptomyces sp. NPDC058877; assembly: GCF_042742855.1. NCBI lineage: Bacteria > Bacillati > Actinomycetota > Actinomycetes > Kitasatosporales > Streptomycetaceae > Streptomyces > Streptomyces sp. NPDC058877. Next base: position 17,180 of record NZ_JBHYMF010000014.1, read on the forward strand.
TCGAAGACCTGGGACACGAGTCCCATGTCCTTGAAGACGAGGATCTGGGAGCCATTGCTGACCGCGATTCCCGCGGATTCCTGACCCCGATGCTGGAGGGCGTAGAGCCCGAAGTACGTGAGCTTTGCGACCTCTTCACCCGGAGCCCAGACACCGAAGACGCCACACGCGTCCTGGGGGCCTTTCTCGCCGGGGAGCAGGTCGTGATTGAGTCGACCGTCACCACGTGGCACGTTCCCGAGTGTAGACGGGGTCGACCACTGGTCCGAATTGAGGAAATGCGAGGGCAGCCCCAGTCGTGCGATCGCACCAAAAGATCGTTTCTGGCTTGGAGGGGGCTACGAAGCAGGCGGGATAAGGGTTTCCGGCCCCCGGGCCCGGGCGAGCGGACGCTCGTACCGGACCCGGAGCGGTCCCGCGATGTGACGGACGCCGCAGTCTCCGTCCGCTCAGCGGGCGGTCGCCGTCGCCGTGAGGCCCCGGCCCGAGCCGTCGGTGAGTGTCAGGGTTCGGTGGTTCAACCGATAGTCGAGCGGACCGTCGAGCAGCTCGTAGAGCTTCGTCTCCAGTTCCATCTGCGGGCCCGTGCAGATCATGCGGGTGGTGGCCGCAGGACCCTCGACGGTGAGCGTCCGGGCCGCCCCGTCGATCCGGACGGACGCGGAGAAGTCGTTGCAGCCCAGATTGCCGGTGACCCGACCGTCGGCACCGACCACCAGCTTCGCTTTCGCACCGCTGTCGGCGGGCAGGGACGACACGGTCTCCCCGTCTCCGGACAGCAGCCCGTCGATCTTCCAGGTGGTGCCGGTCAGCGGAGCCGCCGGCTCGGCGGTCAGCTCCAGCTCGTTCCGCCCGTCGGGCGAGGCGAGGCGCAGCGCACCGCCCTTCAGCGAGCCCTTCAGCGGACCGGAGAACGCCTTGAGCAGCTCCGCCTCGAAGCGCTGCCGCTCGGCGGAACAACCGATCTCGGTGGCTTCGACCGAGGAAACGGTGAGCACGTCGCCCCGCACCGCGACGGACCCCCCGAAGGCGTTGCAGCCGCTGTTCCCCCGGACCCGCCCTTCCTCGACGTCGATGCGGGCGCCGGCGGGCGCGACCGATCTGCGGCCGTCGACCGTGACGGCGTCGACCGTCCAGTGCGTGCCGACGACCGGCAGGTCCGGGGAGGCGAGGTCCCCACCGGCAGAACCCGCACCCCCCTCCGTACCGCAGGCGGAGAGCAAGAGGAGGAGCGGGAGCAGGACGGCGCGTGCACGTGGCTTCGGCATGGCAGTGGGACGGCCGCCCGCACGATCCGGTTCCCCCGGCCCCGCACCGTCCGCCCCCGGGAATCAGCCCATCAGGGGCAGCAGGTCCGCCAGGTCCGCCCGCTCGCCGCTCGCGCTGACCCGGGCCCCGTCCCGCTCCGTCGCCCACTCCGCACGACCGGTCGCGAGCCTGATCCAGGTCAGCGGGTCCGTCTCCACCACGTTGGGCGGGGTGCCACGGGTGTGCCGGGGACCCTCCACGCACTGCACCACCGCATGGGGCGGGATCCGCACCTCGACCGCACCGCCCGGTGCCCGCGCCGCGAGCGTGTCGGCGAGGAGCCGGGTGCACGCGGCGAGGGCCTGCCGGTCGTACGGGACGTCCGCGCCGGTCGCCGCGTTGAGGTCGTCGGTGTGGACGACCAGTTCGACGGTGCGGGTGACGAGGAAGTCCCCGAGGGCCATGGCCCCGATCCCCAGCGGCAGGAGCCGCTCGTCCGCCGCCCCGACCAGCGCCCGCTCGTACTCCTCCGCCACCCGTGCACACAGCCCGACCGGGTCCACGGCGTCGACCCCGCGGGCCTGCTCGTCGATCCGCCCGGCGGCCGTCGCCGTCCTCGACGCCCAGTCGAGCAGGTCCACCTCCCGTACGGCCGGCGCGGGCTCGGCGAGCAGCCGGGGAACCGAGTCGACCATCAGCGCGAGGTGCGCCACCAGGTCACGCACCGTCCACTCCCCCAAGCGGGTCGGCCCGTCGAGCTGTTCGGGCGTCAGCGCGGCCACCGCCTCCCGCACGTTCCGGAACTGCGCCAGCACGGCGGCCCGGGTCCTGGCGGGGTCATAACGGCGGGGGCGCTTCTTGGCGGGTGGCATGGCCAGAGGGTAGCCCCGAGACTGGGAGGAGGGGGGAACCCCTTCGCGAGAGGCTGTGACAGAACCATGAGCCAGCACCCCGATGCCGCCCTGGTGCGCCGGGGCTACGAAGCGTTCAGCAAGGGTGACATGGAGGCGCTGGGCGCCCTCATGACCAGCGACTGCACCCACCACGCCCCCGGCAGCACCCGGTTCGGCGGGCACTTCAAGGGCCGGGACAACGTCCTCGGCCTGTACCGGGACCTGGCCGAGTACACGAACGGCACCCTGCGCGTCGACCTCAAGGGCGTGTACGTCGACGGCCGGGGCCATGCCGTCTCGAGCCACACCCTGTTCGGCGAACACGGCGACCGCGGGATCGAGATGAGGGGCGCGCTCTTCTTCACGATCATCGGCGGAAAGATCTCCGACATCGACGAGTGCGCCGAGGACATCGACGTCCTGGACGCCTTCTTCTCCCAGGACGACTGAACGACGACCGCATGGTGTGAGCCCCCGCCCCCGTCCCGGGGCGGGGGCTCACACCGTCTGCGTACGGACGATCAGGCCAGCAGGCCCGGGATCGTCGCCTCGTGCGCCTCGCGCAGCTCGGCGAGGGAGAGCGCGAACTCGCCCTGCACGTCCACCGCGTCACCGTCGACGACACCGATCCGGGTCGCCGGCAGGCCCCGTGCACCGCACATGTCGGTGAAGCGGAGCTCCTCGCTGCGCGGGACGGCCACGACCGCGCGGCCGGCCGACTCGCTGAAGAGGAAGGTGAAGGCGTCCAGGCCCTCCGGAACGACCAGGCGCGCGCCGTTCCCGCCGCGCAGGCAGGACTCGACGACCGCCTGCACCAGACCGCCGTCGGACAGGTCGTGCGCCGCGTCGATCATGCCGTCGCGGGAGGCCGAGATCAGGATCTCGCCGAGCAGCTTCTCCCGGTCGAGGTCCACGGCCGGCGGCATGCCGCCGAGGTGCTGGTGGACCACCTCGGACCAGGCCGAACCGCCGAACTCCTGCTTGGTGTCACCCAGCAGGTAGAGGAGCTGGCCCTCTTCCGCGAAGGCGATCGGGGTGCGGCGGTTGACGTCGTCGATCACACCGAGGACGGCCACGACGGGCGTCGGGTGGATGGCCACGTCACCGGTCTGGTTGTAGAGCGAGACGTTGCCGCCGGTGACCGGGGTGCCCAGCGCCAGGCAGCCGTCCGCGAGACCGCGGGTGGCCTCGGCGAACTGCCACATCACGGCCGGGTCCTCGGGCGAACCGAAGTTCAGGCAGTCCGAGATGGCCAGCGGCTTGGCGCCGGAGGCGGCGACGTTGCGGTACGCCTCCGCCAGCGCGAGCTGCGCACCGGTGTACGGGTCGAGCTTGGCGTACCGGCCGTTGCCGTCGGTCGCCATGGCCACGCCCAGGTTCGACTCCTCGTCGATCCGGACCATGCCCGCGTCCTCGGGCTGTGCCAGGACGGTGTTGCCCTGCACGAACCGGTCGTACTGGTCCGTGATCCAGGACTTGGAGGCCTGGTTCGGGGAGGAGACGAGCTTGAGGACCTGGTCCTTCAGCTCGGCGCCGTTCTGCGGGCGGGGCAGCTTGCCCGCGTCGTCGGCCTGGAGGGCGTCCTGCCACTCCGGGCGCGCGTACGGCCGGTGGTAGGTCGGGCCCTCGTGCGCGACCGTGCCCGGGGGCACGTCCACGATGAGCTCGCCGTGCCAGAAGATCTCCAGGTGGTCGCCGTCCGTGACCTCACCGATGACGGTGGCGGTGACGTCCCACTTCTCGCAGATCTCCATGAAGCGGTCGACGTGCTGCGGCTCGACGATCGCGCACATGCGCTCCTGCGACTCGCTCATGAGGATCTCCTCGGGCGAGAGCGTCGCGTCGCGCAGCGGAACGGTGTCGAGCTCGACCCGCATGCCGCCGGAACCGGCCGAGGCCAGCTCGGAGGTGGCGCAGGAGAGACCGGCACCGCCGAGGTCCTGGATGCCCGCGACCAGCTTCTCCCGGAAGATCTCCAGGGTGCACTCGATGAGGAGCTTCTCCTGGAAGGGGTCGCCGACCTGGACGGCGGGACGCTTGGTCGGCTTGGTGTCGTCGAAGGTCTCGGACGCGAGGACCGAGACGCCGCCGATGCCGTCGCCGCCCGTGCGGGCGCCGTAGAGGATGACCTTGTTGCCGGGGCCGGAGGCCTTGGCGAGGTGGATGTCCTCGTGCTTCATGACGCCGATGCAGCCGGCGTTGACCAGCGGGTTGCCCTGGTAGCAGGAGTCGAAGACGACCTCGCCGCCGATGTTCGGCAGGCCCAGGCAGTTGCCGTAGCCACCGATGCCGGCGACGACACCGGGCAGCACGCGCTTGGTGTCGGGGTGGTCGGCCGCGCCGAAGCGCAGCGGGTCGACGACCGCGACCGGGCGGGCGCCCATGGCGAGGATGTCGCGGACGATGCCGCCCACGCCGGTGGCCGCGCCCTGGTAGGGCTCGATGTACGAGGGGTGGTTGTGCGACTCGACCTTGAAGGTGACCGCGTACCCCTGGCCGACGTCGACGACGCCCGCGTTCTCTCCGATGCCGACGAGCATGGCGTCGTTCTCGGGGGTCTTCTCGCCGAACTGCTTCAGGTGGACCTTGCTGCTCTTGTACGAGCAGTGCTCCGACCACATGACGGAGTACATGGCGAGCTCGGCGCCGGTGGGACGGCGGCCGAGGATCTCGCGGATGCGCGCGTACTCGTCCTCCTTGAGGCCGAGCTCCTTCCAGGGCTGCTCGCTGTCCGGCGTCTCGCTCGCGTGCTTGACGGTGTCGAGGCTCATCAGGCGTTGACCAGCTTCTTGAGGATCGAGGTGAAGAAACCGAGGCCGTCCGTCTTGCCGGTGCCGATCAGCGGCTCGACGGCGTGCTCCGGGTGCGGCATGAGGCCGACCACGTTGCCCGCGGCGTTGGTGATGCCCGCGATGTCGCGCAGCGAGCCGTTGGGGTTCACGTCCAGGTAGCGGAAGGCGACCCGCCCCTCGGCCTCCAGCTCGTCGAGCGTGCGCTCGTCGGCGACGTACCGGCCGTCCATGTTCTTGAGCGGGACCTCGATCTCCTGGCCCTGGACGTAGTCCGAGGTCCAGGCGGTCTCCGCGTTCTCCACCCGCAGCTTCTGGTCGCGGCAGATGAAGTGCAGGTGGTTGTTGCGCAGCATCGCGCCCGGCAGCAGATGGGCCTCGGTGAGGATCTGGAAGCCGTTGCAGATACCGAGGACGGGCATGCCCGCCTTCGCCTGCTCGATGATCGTCTCCATCACCGGCGAGAAGCGGGAGATGGCTCCGGCCCGCAGGTAGTCGCCGTAGGAGAAGCCGCCGGCCAGGACCACGGCGTCGACCTGCTTGAGGTCCTTGTCCCGGTGCCAGAGCGAGACGGGCTCGGCGCCCGCGAGGCGGGCGGCGCGCAGCGCGTCCTGGTCGTCGAGCGTTCCGGGGAACGTGACGACGCCGATGCGTGCGGTCACGACGAGGCCCCGGCGGTCTCCGTGGACTCCACCTTCACGGTGAAGTCCTCGATCACGGTGTTGGCGAGGAAGGTTTCGGCCATCTCATGGATGCGGGCGAGGGCGGCGTCATCGACCGGTCCCTCCACCTCCAGCTCGAAGCGCTTCCCCTGACGGACGTCGGCGATTCCGGCGAATCCCAGGCGGGGCAGTGCACGCTGCACCGCCTGCCCCTGAGGGTCGAGGATCTCCGGCTTGAGCATGACGTCGACTACGACGCGTGCCACTGGCACTCCCGGTGGTGTGTTGCGTGGGCGGTTCCCTCAGCGTACCTGCCTCCAAATTCTACGCGAGTAGAGATCTGAAGGATCCTACAAAAGCCCGGTTCGGGCGGCCCGCTTCACGCGGAACACCACCCCTCACCCGCACCGCATGATCCGGTGGAAAATTCGAGTGAAATATTGCGGACCGCAATGCACCGGGACACGCTGAAATAATTGGCAGGGCTTCACAATGCGACGCCCCTCACTGTAGAAAGGAATCCAGAAGAAAGCAGTATTGTCGCGACATGACGACAAGCTCGGCATCGTCGCACGTCAGGGGCGCCACAAGCGCCCTCCCGGCCGCACGGCCGCAGGAAAGGACCGATATCCGTGGCTCAGCGTGTAGTAGTCACTCTCTCCGATGACATCGAGGGCGGAGAAGCTGCTGAAACGGTCGCGTTCGGCCTCGACGGGAAGATGTACGAGATCGACCTGAATGCTGCCAATGCAAAGAAACTCCGCAAGGCCCTCGCGCCCTACCTCGCCGCCGGGCGCAAGATCCCGGCCCGGGCGACGGCCGGCCGGCGTCCCGCGGCGGCGACGTACACGCACACCGCCCTGGCGCCCGACCCGGCAGCGGTCCGCGCCTGGGCCCAGTCCAACAAGATGGACGTGCCGGCCCGCGGCCGGATCCCGAAGCGGGTCTACGAGGCCTTCCGCGCGGCGAGCTGACCGCCGCCCGGGAGACGCCCGGAGGCGGACCGGGGCAGGAGCCGGGAGCGGAGCCGGGCCGGCCGGTGCGCGCGGGCCCGGACCCCGCCCGCACCCCCGCCCCGACTCCCCGCCGGTCACCACCCCGACCACCTCGTCGGACCTCGGGTCGGAGCCGATTTGCATTGCACCCCCGATGATCCGCTAGAGTCTGGAGCACGCCGAGGGGCAAGGCCGAAAGGCCCCAACCCAAGCAGCGTGCGGGTGTAGTTCAGTAGCAGAACAGCCCCCTTCCAGGGGGAAGGCGCAGTGTGCAATTCCTGTCACCCGCTCTGCAGCATCGCGGTTACCAACCACTCCGGTGGATCAGGTACAGTGGTGCTCGCACCGCCCGGTGAAAGCCGGTCGGGAGCAATGCGGACGTGGCTCAGTTGGTAGAGCATCACCTTGCCAAGGTGAGGGTCGCGAGTTCGAATCTCGTCGTCCGCTCCACACAGAAGGCCCCGGTTCTCAGGAACCGGGGCCTTCGTCGTTCCCCCTTCCCGACTCCGGTTCCCGCCCCGGGGTCCGCGGAGGGTTCCTCGGGCGGCGTGTCATCCGCGCCCAAAACCTTGGGTATAGTTAGCAGCGCGCTACGGCGCATGCGGACGTGGCTCAGTTGGTAGAGCATCACCTTGCCAAGGTGAGGGTCGCGAGTTCGAATCTCGTCGTCCGCTCCATACAGAAGGCCCCCGGTCGAATCGACCGGGGGCCTTCTCGTTCGGGGCTAGCTCCAGGCGCTGCCGGTGAGCAGCTCGTACGCCTCGATGTACTTGGCGCGGGTCGCCTCCACGACCTCCTGCGGAAGCGCCGGCGGCGGCTGCTCGCTCTTGCGGTCCCAGCCGGAGGCCGGCGAGGTCAGCCAGTCGCGCACGAACTGCTTGTCGTAGGAGGACTGGGCGCGGCCCGGCTGCCACTGGTCGGCCGGCCAGAAGCGGGAGGAGTCCGGGGTGAGGACCTCATCGGCCAGGACCAGGCGGTCGCCCTCGGGGGTGTTCTGGAAACCGAACTCGAACTTGGTGTCGGCCAGGATGATCCCGCGCTCGCGCGCGACGTCCCGGGCCCGGCCGTAGACGGCGAGGGTCGTCTGACGCAGCAGCGCGGCCGTCTCGGCGCCGACCTGGCGGGCCACCTCCTCGTACGACACGTTCTCGTCGTGGTCGCCGACGGCGGCCTTGGTGGCCGGGGTGAAGATCGGGGCCGGCAGCTCCGAACCGTCGGTCAGGCCCTCGGGCAGGGCGAGACCGCAGACCGTGCGGGACTCCTCGTACTCCACCAGTCCGGAACCGGTGAGGTAACCGCGGGCCACGCACTCGACCGGGACCATGTTCAGCGAGGTGCAGATCAGGGTGCGGCCCTCCCAGTCGGCGGGGGCGCCGGCCGGGAGCTCGGTGGACAGGACGTGGTTGGGGACCAGGTCGGCGAGCAGGTCGAACCACCACAGGGAGAGTCGGGTGAGGACCCGGCCCTTGTCGGGGATCTCGGTGGGCAGCACCCAGTCGTACGCGGACATGCGGTCGCTCGCCACCATCACGAGGTCGCCCGCCTCGTTCTGGTACAGGTCGCGCACCTTGCCCGTGTGGAGATGGGTCAGGCCCGGGACCTGGACGGGCTCGGGCTTTTCTACGAATCCGGACACGGTTCCTCCGCGTAGGTTGATCCAGGAGCGGGTCCGATTCTCCCTCACCGGGCAGCGGATCCGAGCCCTGGGCCCTGTGACTCCACGCTCAACCTCCGCGCCGCCGGGCCCCCGCTCGCCCCGCCCGTCTCCCTCGCCCCTCCTGTGCTCAGTCCCTCTTGCAGATCCGGTCGAGGAGGTTCGCGGTGGCGCGCTGGACCCGGGCGTCGACGTGCCCCGGCCGGTCGAGGGCCGGTGACCACGCGAAGGTGCCGGACGCGAAGACCCACGCCCCCGACGGGGCCCGGTACAGCGAGGTCTCCTGGTGGCGGAGCGCCCCCTCGCCGTCCCGGTAGGGCGAGTGCGCCAGCAGGATGCGGCCCTGGTGCTCCGGCAGCGCGGTGCGCGGGAAGTAGCGGTCGGCCTCGCCCGCGACCATCCCCGGGAGCTCGTCGCCGTCGCCCGCTCCGGTGGCGTCCCAGAGCCAGTGCTCGGCGTTCCGCACGACCAGCGGGTGCGGTTCGGGAACCCGGCCCGCGTACTGGATGCCGAGGAGCTGCTGCTCGGGGCGGTCGACCTCGCGCCACAGCGCGGCACGACCGGGGCCGCGCCGCTTGCGGCAGGTGAGGAGGCGGTCCGGGGCCCCCGACGGCGAGGGACCGAGCTCCACCTGCCAGTACATGGTGTTCGCGGAGAGGAAGACGAGCGAGGTGCCCTGGTCACGGGCGAGTTCGACGGTGCGGCGCATCGGCACCGACCAGTACTCGTCGTGGCCCGGGAAGACCAGCCCCCGGTAGCGGCTCGGATCGACCCGGCCCGCGTGCAGGTCCCGGGTCTCCGCGTAGGCCAGGTCGTAGCCGTAGCGCTCGGCCCAGCGGATGAAGTCATAGGCGTGCCCGACGTGCAGGGGCAGCCCCGCACCCGCGTACGGGCGGTCGAAGGACACGGTGACGGCCGCCTCCTCCTCGCCGAGCAGGCGGCCCTCCTCGTCCCAGGCGTGGTAGAGGCTGGCACCGGTGTGCCCGTCCTCCGGGTAGAGGTTGTACGCCTGCCAGGTGACGTCCGGGAGGACGAGCAGCAGATCGGCCGGGTGACCGTCGCGGACCGTGAAGGGGATGTGCGAGCGGTACCCGTCGGCAGTGGTCAGGACGGCGACGTACGCACCGATCGACCAGTACGTGGGGACCTGGAGCCGCCAGGACTGCCACCAGTGGTGGCAGGAGACCGTGCGGTCGGCGGTGAGCGGCGCCGGCTGGACGATGCCCGAGAGACGGGGGCTCGTGGTGATCTTCGCGGCACCGTCGCCGCCGTAGTGCCCGATCCGATAGACGTCGACCGAGAACTGCTGCGGCGGGTCCACGGTGACGTGGAAGTCGATCGACTCGCCGGGCGCCACGGCACCACCGGAGGCGAAGCCCTTGATCTGCCGCCGGACGTCGTCGGCCGTGCGCGGGCCTCCGCTACCGCCCCGGGCCAGGACCTCGTCCGCGTACCACGGGACCATCTGGCCGGTGTCGTCGAAGTAGTTCTCCGAACCGCGCAGCCAGGGCAGCGGCCCCTGGCCGAAGGGATCGGAGACGGCGTGCGCGAGCGCACCCGACTCCCATCGCCTGATCTGCTCCGCCCCCATCGTTCGCCCCTCCTTCGACTGCCCCCGGTCGGCCGGTCAGTTCGTGTGGTTCGTTCTTCTGTCAGTCGCGGTCTCCAGCACATCACATTACGCACGCACTCCGTCACCCTTCGTCGTGAATTGACGAGAGTGGAAGTCAAAGCTTCCGACCGGAACCGTCGGAGGCGTGGGCGCTCAGACCAGGCGCACGGGCTTCTCCGGGCGGACCCCGGTGCGGGCGAGCCACAGCTTCAAGGGCTCGGGGTCGCCGTCCTCGACGAGCGCGAGGACACGGGGCCCAAGGTCCGCCACCCGCTCGCCACCGACGAGCAGCGCCGGCCCGTCGAGCCAGTCGAGACCGGGGGCGGCCTCGGCGGTGTCCACGGCCGCGCAGCAGACCATGGCGGTGACGTGGTCGGCGAGCAGGTCACGGCCGCTGCGGGGCGGCTGGAGCGGGAACAGCGGCAGGGGCCCGTCGGGACCGCTGACGGCCGGAGGAGGGGTGCTGCCGGCGGACCGACCGCCGTCCGCCGTCCGATGGGCGTCGGCGGGCCGGTCGTCGCGGCCGAGGTCGGCACCGGCGGGCCGACCGGCCCCCTCGGAGGTGCGGGCGGCCTCGACGGGCGCGGCGGCCACCCGGGCCTCCCGCGCCGCCTCCTCCCGCGCGAGGTGCGCACTGAGCGCCCCGGCCAGCGCCTCGGCCGCCGGATTGACCGGCTCCTCGCCGTACTCCGGGTCGACCGCATGATCGACACCCCGGTCGTCCCCCTGGCCGTCTCCCGGGTCGACCTCAGGAGCGATCTCCGGGTCGGCCTCGGGAACGCCTTCGAAGTCAGCCGCCGGAACGCCTTCGAAGCGGGCCGCCCGGTCGGTCCCACCAGCAGGTGCGGATGCCGCCCCGACCGGTGGCAGCGCCAGATGGGCCATCACCCGGGTGAGGGTCGGTCCACCGGCGTCGGAGGCCGGGGCGCCCTCGGCTTCGGACACGCCGAGGCGGTCCAGGACCCGGTGCAGACGGGCCGCGTCGGTGCGCCACTTCCGGTCGACGACCTCTTCCGGGTACTGGCTCCACTCCACGGGCGACCAGTCTGGGCCGGGCTCGGCCGGACCGCCGTGGAAGAGGCGGGCGGCGAGCAGCGAGGTCGCCTCGTCGACGACGCCTGGCTCCTCCAGCAGGTCGCAGGCCGGACGCTCGCCCAAACGGGAGGAGAAGCCTTCCGCGAGCCGGTCGCGACGGGACAGTTCGGTCAGGGCGGAAACCACGCCGGCATCGAGCTTGGCGGGCCAGCGCCCCATCCTCCAGGCGGGCAGGGCGACCCTGGTCAACAAGCGGTCCCAGCCGGCGTACGCCAGGCCGACCTGCTCCTGGGCGACGATCCGCACGCCGTAGTCCACGGCCTGGGCACGCTCCGAGCCCGCGGCGGCCACTCCCCGCTCCATCTCGGCGGCGTGCACGCGGCAGGCACTCAGCAGGACGCGGGCGACCTGCCCGACGGCCCGGGCACCGGCCCTGCGGAAGGGATCGAGGCCGGGCGTCCGGGGCACTGCCACGGCGGCGTCCAGACCCCGGATGAAGCGGCGGGCGGCGGCTATGTCGGGCTGGGCGGCCGGTCCGGTGCCCGCGACGACCGGGGCGAGAACGGCCCGCAGCTCGCCGACGCGCATCCACCACAGGAACGGCGAGCCTATGACCAGGACCGGAGCGCCGTCGCCGCCGGAAGCCCGGTGGTGGCGGCGGTGGGCCCGATGGCTGCGGTCCTCCAGCCAGCTGTCGCAGTCCGGGGTGAGGGCTACCCCCACGGGCGCCGGAACCCCGAGCCGGTCGGCCAGGTCCCGGACCATCCGGTACAGATCGGGGGCGGCGGTCTCGGCGAGGTCCACCGTCGGGGTGACGGCAGGACGGGCCCTGGCGACGACCAGGCCGACGGCAGCGGCCGCCAACAGGACCAGCACGGCGAGGACCGTCACCACCCAGCGGGCCGCGTCCCACGCCGCACCGGTGAAGTGGCCGGTGGCACCGCCCGCGTACAGGACGACCGCCACCGCGGCGGGGAGCACCGCGAGGCCCAACGCCCTGCCGCGGACGCGGAGGACGGCGAGGGCCCGGGAGTGCGCGGCGCGCGCACCCCACTCCTCGCCGACAACGGAACCGGTACCGGACACGCCGTTCATCACCCCCTTCTGCCCTCGACGGGACTGCCTGTGGCGGTGTTGCTCACTCCCCCACTGTGGCACCCGACACCGACATCGCAATGTCGGTGGGCCAAGTGCCGGAACACCTGCGCCGCACCCTAGTTGGGGCCGTGGCAGGCGTCATCCGTATGGCGGGGCCGTCACTCGATGGAATGGCTTTGGGTAAAGGTGATGGCGCTCAGATGGCCGTGTGGTGCACGACTTCCGCACCACACGGCCATCGGAGGAACCGGACGAAATCCGGGCGGAATCAGGCCTCGGCGGCCTTCTGGGCGATGTCCGTACGGTGCTGCGAACCGTCAAGGCGAATGCGGCCGACCGCCGCGTACGCACGCTCGCGGGCCTGTGCCAGGTCCGATCCGGTGGCGGTGACCGAGAGGACGCGGCCACCCGCGCTCACCAGCGCGGCGCCGTCCCGCTTCGTACCGGCGTGCAGCACGTACGCGTGGGGGGCGTCCTGCTCCGCGACCTCGGCCAAGCCCTCGATCGGGTCCCCGGTGCGCGGGGTGTCCGGGTAGTTGTGGGAGGCGATCACCACGGTGACGGCGGCGTCGTCGCTCCAGCTCAGCGGGGCCTGGTCGTCCAGGGTGCCGTTGGCGGAGTTCAGCAGGACGCCCGCGAGCGGGGTCTTCAGGCGGGCCAGCACGACCTGGGTCTCGGGGTCGCCGAAGCGCGCGTTGAACTCGATCACCCGCACACCACGGCTGGTGATCGCCAGGCCCGCGTACAGCAAACCGGAGAACGGGGTGCCCCGGCGGCGCAACTCGTCGACCGTCGGCTGGAGCACCGTCGCCATGACCTCGTCGACCAGCTTCGGATCCGCCCAGGGCAGCGGCGAGTACGCGCCCATGCCACCGGTGTTCGGGCCCTCGTCCCCGTCGAGCGCACGCTTGAAGTCCTGCGCGGGCTTCAGCGGGAGGACGGTGGTCCCGTCGGTGATCGCGAAGAGGGAGACCTCGGGACCGTCCAGGTACTCCTCGATGACCACCCGGCCCCCGGGCCCGGCGGACCCGGCGCCCACACAGGCGAGCGCGTGCGCCCTGGCCTTCTCCGCGTCCTCGGTGACCACGACGCCCTTGCCGGCCGCGAGACCGTCGTCCTTCACCACGTACGGGGCGCCGAAGGCGTCCAGCGCCTCCTCGATCTCCTCCGGAGTGGTGCAGACGTAGCTGCGGGCGGTGGGGACCCCGGCACCGGCCATCACGTCCTTCGCGAAGGCCTTGGAGCCCTCCAGCCGAGCCGCCTCCTGCGAGGGGCCGAAGACGGGGATGCCGGCCGCGCGGACGGCGTCGGCGACACCCGCGACGAGCGGTGCCTCCGGGCCGACGACGACCAGGCCGACGCCCAGCTCACCGGCGAGCGCCGCGACGGCCGCGCCGTCGAGCTGGTCGACCGGGTGCAGCTCGGCGACCTCGGCGATTCCGGCGTTGCCGGGCGCGCAGTGCAGAGCGGTGACGTCGGGATCGAGGGAAAGAGAGCGGCACAGGGCATGTTCGCGGGCGCCGCCGCCGATGACGAGGACCTTCACGCCTGTCAGGGTAGCCCGCAGGGCGGGCTGCTCCTTGTGCGGGCCACCGAGCGAGACGGGGCTACTCGTTCGTGTATTCCTCCACAACCGTGGCTCCCAGCTCGCGCACGATCAGGTCGTGCCCGGAGAGCGCGGAGTCGACGAGGTCCGGATCGTCCTCCTCCGGCATGTCGTCCTCGGGCGCCACCGACCGGGGCGCGGGCGGTGCGGGGGCCGGGGGCGGCGGAGGGGTCGGGGCCTGCGGGAAGGCAGCGGCCGGAGCGGGTGCCGCGGGCGCGGACGCGGACGGCGGGGCAGGGGGGACCGCAGGAGCGGCGGACCGGCCGCCCCCGAAGCCTCCCCCGCCTCCGGGGCCGTTGCCGAACCCTCCGGAGCCGTTCCCCGTGCCTCCCGAGCCGCCGAAGCCGGTGGCGGCGGGCGGAGGGGCGGAACCTCCCGAGGGGTCGATGATCGCCTCGATCTTCCAGTGCACGTTGAACTGCTCGGCGAGGGCCTGCTTGAGCACGTCCTCGCTGCCGCTGCTCGCGAAGTTGTCGCGGGCACCGGCGTTGAGGAAGCCGAGCTGGAGGGTCGTGCCGTCGAAACCGGCGACCTGCGCGTTCTGGCTGAGCAGGATCCAGGTGAAGCGCCGCCGGTTCTTGACGGCGTCCAGGATCTGCGGCCACAGGTTCCGCACCTGGGCCGTGTCCCCACCGCTCGCCACCGGGGCCTGCGGAGCGGACTGGGCCTGCACGGGCGCGGCGGGCGGCGCGGCGGGCGGGGTCGCGGGCGCGGTCGCACCGGGCCAGGCCCCGGGAGTCCCGCCACCGGGGGCGGCGGCACCCGGCCAGGCCCCGGGCCGGGGTCCGGCGGGCGCGGGCTGCGGCACGGGAGCAGCCTGCGGTGCGGGGGGCTGCGCTACGGGGACCGCCTGCGGCGCGACGGCGGGGGCCGGCGGCGGGGGCGGGGGCGCCATCGGGGTGTGGGCCTCGGGCCCGGGCACGTACCCCATGGCAGGCGCCGGAGGCCCGGAGGCGAAGACGGGCGCGGGCCCCGCAGCCGCACCGCGCTCCAGGCGGTCGAGCCGCGCCTGGAGCGAGCGCTCGTCGTCGAAGGCGGCGGGCAACAGCACCCGCGCGCAGATCAGCTCCAGCTGGAGCCGGGGCGACGTGGCACCCCGCATCTCGGTGAGACCGGCGTTGACCAGGTCGGCCGCCCGGCTGAGCTCGGCGGCGCCGAAGACGGACGCCTGGGCCTGCATGCGCTCGATGACATCCGCCGGGGCATCGATGAGCCCCTTCTCCGCCGCGTCCGGCACGGCAGCCAGGATCACCAGGTCGCGCAACCGCTCCAGGAGGTCGGCGACGAACCGGCGCGGGTCGTTGCCGCCCTCGACGACCCGGTCGACGACCTCGAAGGCGGCTGCACCGTCTCCGGCCGCGAACGCGTCCACGACCGAGTCGAGCAGGGAGCCGTCGGTGTAGCCCAGCAGGGACGTCGCCATCGAGTACGTCACGCCGTCGGCGGCGGCACCGGCGAGCAGCTGGTCCATCACCGACATCGAGTCGCGCACGGAGCCGGCTCCGGCACGGACCACCAGCGGCAGCACCCCGTCCTCGACGGGGATGCCCTCGCGCCCGCAGACCTCGCCCAGGTAGTCCCGCAGAGTGCCGGGGGGCACGAGCCGGAAGGGGTAGTGGTGGGTCCGCGAACGGATGGTCCCGATGACCTTCTCGGGCTCGGTCGTGGCGAAGATGAACTTGAGGTGCTCCGGCGGCTCCTCGACCACCTTGAGGAGGGCGTTGAAGCCCGCCGAGGTGACCATGTGGGCCTCGTCGATGATGTAGATCTTGTACCGGCTGGATGCGGGCCCGAAGAAGGCCTTCTCCCGCAGGTCACGGGCGTCGTCCACACCACCGTGCGAGGCGGCGTCGATCTCGATGACGTCGATCGACCCCGGCCCGTTCCGCGCGAGGTCGCGGCAGGACTGGCACTCCCCGCAGGGATCCGGTGTCGGCCCCTGCTCGCAGTTCAGACAGCGGGCGAGGATCCGCGCACTGGTCGTCTTGCCGCACCCGCGGGGACCGCTGAACAGGTACGCGTGATTGACCCGGTTGTTCCGCAGGGCCTGCTGCAACGGGTCAGTGACATGCTCCTGCCCGATGACCTCGGCGAAGGACTCGGGGCGATAGCGGCGGTACAGCGCGAGAGACGACACGTGTACGAGGTTATAGGCGCTCACCGACAACCCGAGAAAAACCGAACCGCCGAACCGAACCGGACCCGACCGACTCCAGGGCGACCGGGCCCGGTGCGGAGTCAGCCGGTCCCTGCGTAGAGGCGGCCGGGCCCGTGCGGAAGCGGCCGGGCCCGGTGTGGAGCCGGACGGGAACCGCACGGAAACGCAAGCGCCCCCCACGCACCTGCCAGAGCCGACCTACCCTTGCTGCCTTCCGGCCCTGGGGGAGTTCAGTCAGATAGCACCGCGTGAGGGGCTTGGCCCAGCGTACCCGATCCCGGCAGCCCCAAGGGCCCGCACCCCCTCCCGGACTCCCTGCCGATCCCACCCGCCGACCCCGCCCGACATCGAGTTCGCGAGCACCCCCCTCGGTCATGTAATGTTCCCGGCGGAGGATTCGCCTAGAGGCCTAGGGCGCACGCTTGGAAAGCGTGTTGGGGGCAACCCCTCACGAGTTCGAATCTCGTATCCTCCGCAGCCGCCTGAACAGGCGAAACGAAGAGCCGGACCGCTGATCGCGGTCCGGCTCTTCGGCATGGCCTGGTCTCAGTTTTGGTCTCATTTACTTCAGACATTCAGGCACGAACCATCCACAACCGTGTCGCCAAGGGTTCACGCACATGTGCGCGCACGTCCGGGTCGGCGGTCACTACGATCGCCGGTCATGGACTGGTTGGAGCGGGCCGCGACGTTGCGGCAGTGGACCAAGGGCGGGGCGCGCGCTCCCCACAAACCGCTGCTCTTCCTGTACGCCCTCGGCCGGTTCCAGCAGGATGCAGACGGCGGGCTGTTCTACAGCGCGGTGGAGGAGGACCTGAAGCGGCTGCTGGCCGAGTACGGTCCGCCCAACAGGACAACGCCCTCCTACCCGTTCCATCATCTGGCCAGCGATGGGGTGTGGGAGGTGCGCACCGACCACGGCCCCGGCAGTCCCGGCAGCGCGGTGCGGGAGCTGCGGGCAGCCAGGGCTGTCGGACAGCTGGCGCCGGAGCTGCGGGCGGCACTGCGGCGCGAGCCGTCACTGCTGGGACGGCTCGCGCGCGTACTGCTCGACCAGCATTTCCCGCCCTCCCTGCACAGCGAACTGTGCGAAGCGATCGGACTGGAGCTGGAGCCGACGGAGACCGGGCGGCTTCCGTCAGCGCGACGGCAGAGGGACCGGCGGATGCGGGAGCTGGTGCTGACGGCTTACGAGTACCAGTGCGCCTTCTGCGGCTACGACGGGCGGATCGGAGCAGTGCCGGTCGGGCTGGAGGCCGCGCACGTGCGCTGGTGGGCGTTCGGCGGCCCGGATGACGTCGACAACGGACTCTGCCTCTGCTCACTGCACCACAAGCTCTTCGACAAGGGGGTCCTCGGTGTCGGCGACGGCCACCGCGTCCTCGTCTCGCAGCACTTCGTCGGCCGCAGCCCCGCAGCCCGCGAGCACGTCATAGCCCTCGCGGGCCGCCCCCTCATCGGCCCACAACCAGGCATACGACCCGTGGCGGCGCACCACCGCACCTGGCACACCAGCCAGGTCTTCCACGGCACCCCACGTCCCGGCGCAGATCGTCCGCGAAGTCGATCTCGCGAGGACTCGCGCACCCGCCCGTAGGTCAGCCCTCGTACTCCCACGGGTTGAGCAAGAGCGAGCCAGTCCGGGCCAGGTGCTTGACGTTCCGGCTCACCAGGGTCCATCCGTTCGCCAGAGCGGTGGCGGCGATCAGCGCATCCGGCGGATCGATGCTGGTTCCGGCGCTCTTCAACTTCCGATGAAGGGCAAGGTACGCGAGGGCTTCCTGTTCTCCGATGGCCGCGATCCGGTCGCTGTAGTCAACGCGGATGCTGTCGAGCACCCGCTCAAAAGCGGCACGCCGTACCAGGTCCGGTGTTTCCGCGATGCCCGCCTCGATCTCCGCGATCGTGATGACGCTCAGGTAGAGGGCGGTAGACGGGACCGAACGGGCCCAGGCCACAACAGCCGGAGCCGGCTTCGGCCGGGTGGTGATCTCGGAGACCACGTTGGTGTCGAGCAGGTAGATCACTCGCCACTCGCCGCATCGTCGTAGGAACGCTTCCCGAACTCCAGGCCCTCGAACGGGGCCGACTCAAGCCGATCGAGAAATCCGTCACTGCCGAGAGTGGCCCACCGATGAAGCATCTCCGGTAGCGCGTCGATGTCGGTGTCGGCGAGCTCGGCGTCGAAGTGCACGAGCTGCCGCTCGGGCAAGGACTCCCGGATCTCTCGAATCGTCCGGAGCGGATGCGGATCTTCAGGCCGACGGGGCGGCAGCGGGAGGTTCGGGGCAGTACTCATGATCGGCTCCTCCACGAAGCGGTCCGCGGGCCCATACCTGGGGACAAGCCTAGGCGGGCCGGCCGTCCCGCAAGCTGGATCCCGTCGAACCCATGCTGCCTGGTCTCAGTTCTGGTCTCATTCACCCCTGTCCGGGCCCGCCCAGACAGGGCCGCCCTGGACGCTCCGCCGCAGGTCAGGACGCCCACGACCCCCTCCGGACCCCCGTACGAACATTGGGAAAGCGTGTTGGGGGCAACCCCCTCACGAGTTCGAATCTCGTATCCTCCGCCACCGCCTGAACAGGCGAAACGAAGACCCCGGACCGCTCCAGCGGCCGGGGTCTTCGGCATGCCCGGGTCTCAGTTTCGGTCTCGTTCACTTGCGACATTCACGCTATTTCTCGCGATGCGCCGGGTCGCCCTGGGGAGCGGCGAGTGTCGGGGCCGACGGGTGCGCACCGCGAGGGCCGCCAGAACTAGGAGTATGTTTTATGTAGGCGTACTTCTATATCTGGAGCAGTCGTGGACAAGCCTGCCGAGATGTTCGACCGGGATTACGAGTGGTCGGCGCTGCGCCGGTTCATCACCGATCCTCAGCCAGGAGCGACTCTGGGTGTGGTCTCCGGGCGCCGCCGCCAGGGCAAGACGTTCCTGCTGGATGCCGCCTGCCGTGCCGCCGGAGGGTTCTACTTCGGTGCGACCGAGGCCGCAGATGCCGAGTCGCTCCGGCGGATCAGCGCAGCGCTGACCGCCCACGTCCGCCCCGCCAGCCCGTTCCACTTCGCCGACTGGGCGGAGGCCGTCGACGCCCTCCTCGCGCTCGGCGCCGAGCGGCCGGTCCCCGTGGTGATCGACGAGTTTCCCTACCTCGCCAAGGCCAACCCGGAGCTGCCCTCGATCATCCAGGAGGCGTTGCGGCCCCTGCGTGACCAGCGCACCGGCTCCCGTACCCGGCTGCTGCTGTGCGGCTCGGCGCTGTCCTTCATGGGCCGACTGCTCTCGGGTAGCGCCCCACTGCGCGGGCGGGCAGGGCTGGAGTTGGTCGTCCGTCCTCTGGACCACCGCCTCGCCGCCGAGTTCTGGGGCATCACCGACCCCCACCTGGCGATGAAGGTGAACGCGATCGTGGGCGGCACCCCGGCCTACCGGCGCGAATTCGCACGCGGCGACACGCCAAAGGGGCCGGATGACTTCGACGACTGGGTCGTCCGCACCGTCCTCAACCCCGAGACACCGCTCTTCCGCGAGGCCCGCTACCTGCTGGCCGAAGAACCCGACCTCCGCGACACCGCCCTGTATCTGTCCGTCCTGGCCGCCGTCGCCGACGGCAACGCCACACGCGGGGGCATGGCCGGCTACCTGGAACGCAAGGCCACCGACATCGCCCACCCCATCAACGTCCTCGAAGACGCGGGCCTGCTGCACCGGGACGCCGATGCCTTCCGCGACAACCGGCCCACTTACCGCATCGCCGAACCGCTGATCGGCTTCTACCACGCGATCATGCGACCGGTCTGGGACCAGCTCGAACGCCCCGGCAGCGCGGCACGGGTCTGGCAGGCCAGCCGCCGCCGCTTCGTCAGCAACGTCCTCGGGCCCCACTTCGAGCAGGTCTGCCGGGACTGGGCCCTACATCACGCCGACCCCGAGCTCCTGGGCGGCCTGCCGGCCCGCGTCGGACACGGCGTCGTGCACGACCCCAAGGCCCGCACCGGCCACGAGGTCGACGTGGCTGTCGTCGGAATCGCGGATGGTGGCAAGCCGCCACTGCTGGCCGTCGGAGAGGCCAAGTGGAACGACACCATGGGCGCTGCCCACATCGAACGTCTCCGGCACATCCGCGACCTCATCACCCTGGCAGGCCGCTACGACACGACGAACACACAGCTCATGTGCTTCAGCGGAGCAGGTTTCAACGACAGGGCGCACGCCACAGCAGCGGCCGACCCGGACATCCGACTGATCGACCTGGCGACCCTCTACGGCCAGGTCTGACGTCTCGGCGTCGCCCGAAGGTCAGCCTTCGGCACCTCGCAGCACCGCCAGCAGTTCCCCTACCGTTCCTTCAGTACGGGAAGCAGGTAGACCAGCACCATGGTGAGTGACGTCGGCAGGCAGAAGCCCACGGTTGCTCTCCAAAGTTGGTAGCGGCGACCGGTCCACCACTTGTCCAGGAAGGGGAGAAGAAGGCTGCTGATAGCCAGCAGCAGCGTGCCTTGCAACACCAGCGCTACATCACCGCGCGCCAAGCCGAATGCCTGACAGGCCCAGCCGTACAGGAGGGCCCCGATCAGGACCAGGCTGGGCAAGAAGATGATTGCAAGCCGACGCCCTGCTCTCCGCTCCGCGGCCTCCATCTCGGGAGTGACGATCTTGACGCGAACGTAGCGGGGCATGTCTCTCCAAGGACCGCGTATGCCAGGTAAGTAGAGCTGCAGCAGCGTATCGATCTCATCGAACGCACGTGCCGATATGCGCGAGACCAGACAGCCACCCCTGACACTGTGGTCTCATTCCTGGCCTCATTCACCTCCGTCCGGGCCTGTCCGGACAGGCCCGCACCGAACGCTCCGCCGCAGGTCAGGGCACCTACGACCCTCGCCGGACCCCCCGTACGAACATGTGGAAAGCGTGTTGGGGGCAACCCCTCACGAGTTCGAATCCCGTATCCTCCGCCACCGCCTGAACAGGCGAAACGAAGACCCCGGACCGCGCGAGCGGCCGGGGTCTTCGGCATGTCCTGGTTGCAGTTCCGGTTGCGTTCACATCCGACATGAGGTGCGTGCTGGCATGCCTCTCGCCGAATCGAGAGCGCTCCACAGACGCGATGCCGACACAAGCCCGGAACAGGCGCTCGCGGCACGAGGGGCGTCGCACCCCACGGAGCCCCGGACCACGAGCGAGCTGGCAGGCCGCGACTCACGCCCGACCGACGCGCGCCCGGACGCTCCACCCTTGCGCACCGAGCGGATTCCGACGCCGCCCCCACCCGGACAGGGGGCGACCCGTTCACGCTCCCCGAACCTCCACCCGAGCTCGCTGCGGACACCCGACAGCCACGAGGAAGAGAACGCAGCACAGCGATGAACTATCGCAGGTATATTTGTCTCCATACTTGATATCAAGGAGGTGTACCATGAGTCGTACGGTGATCGACCTCGATGACGAGCTGGTCGCGGACGTGGCCAAGGCTCTGGGGACCAGCACCAAGAAGGAGACGGTCAACACCGCCCTGCGCGAGGTGCTGGAGAGCAGGCGGCGCGCGCTGGCCCTGACCCGCCTGCGCGCTGCGGCCGACGACGGCGCATTCGATCTGACGCTCTTCGAGGACAAGCGGAACTACCGACGGTGAACGCAGCGCTCTACCTGATCGACACCAGCGCCCTCGCCCGCTTCATGCGGGGTGACGCGGAGCAGTACGGCTGGGACCAGGCGGCAGCCGCCGGCCTGATCGCCACGTGCCCCATCACGGAGCTGGAGTTCTTCTACAGCGCCCGGTCGGCGGCCGACCGGGCGCGCGGCATCGAGGACATGCGACTGCTCTTCGGCTGGGTTCCCGTCGACGACCGCGCCTACGACCGCGCCTGGCAGGTCCAGGAGGCCCTCACCAAGCAGGGCAAGCACCGCAGCGCAGGTGCGGTCGACCTCGTCGTCGCGGCAACTGCCGAGCTGCAGGGACTCACCCTCCTGCACTGCGACCACGACTTCGACTGCATCGCCGCAGTGACCGGCCAGCCCGTCCAGTGGTACGGACCGGAGGGCCGTAAGTAGCCGAGCAGCAGTTGCAGTCCTGGTTGCGTTCCCCTCCGTCCGGAGCCGTCCGGACAAGGCCGCCCAGGACGAGCCGCCGCAGGTCAGGACCGATGCGGCCCCCACGGGACGGGCGTACGAGCGTGTGGAAAGCGTGTTGGGGGCAACCCCTCACGAGTTCGAATCTCGTATCCTCCGCCAGCCCAAAGGGCCGGACTGTGAAAGCAGTCCGGCCCTTTGGCATTGCTCCGTGTCCGTTTTCGTCTCGGCTGGCCTTCGGGGGCCCTTTCGCGGGCTCCCGAAGGGCGTCTCCGACCTGCTGAGCGACCTTGCGCAGTGTGGTGCCCGTCACATGCGTGCAGCGGGCCCGCATCCGCGCCGCCCCCGCCCCCGGGCGTGCCTCCCGTCTGCGCCCCGCTCCAGACCGGCCGCCGGCCGCACGCCCACGGCTGGGGTTGATGGACAGCAGAAGCAGGCCTTCGAGCACGGCATAGGTTGGGCCCGTGAACCACAGCCGTTCCAACACCGGAGCACCCCACGAGGATGGCTTGCCGCCTCACCAGGTAGTCCTGGCGGAAACCGATTGGGGTTCGCTCCAGACGGCCTTCGGGAACGGCGAGGGCCTTCCCGAGCTCCTGGCGCGGCTGTTGGAGCCCGATCCCAAGGTGCAGGTCACCGCTTTGTCGGAGCTGGGCGAGCTGGTCGGCCACCAGAACAGCACCTACGAAGCCACTGCCCCCGTCGCCGTGTACGTAGCCGGCATCCTCACCCACCCGGCGGCCATGACCCTACGGCCCCATCGCAACGTCCCCGTCCGGGCGACACTGCTGAACTGGTTGGCTTCCACGGCCCACGACGCCTCCGACGAGGTCGTGGGGCGCATCGAGCAGCATTTCCCCGGCTTCCTCGCGTGCGGCACCGTCGTGGCGGCCTTCCGAGACCTGCGCACGGTGCTTTACCGGGCCGTCGCGCCCTTCCTGCAGGACGGCCACGAGGACGTGCGCGAAGCCGCCGCCCTCGCCTCGATCATCCTCGCCGAGCACCCCGGGCTCGCCGGGCACCGCGATCACCTCGCCGTGCACGCGCGCCACGTCCTGGACACCAGCAGTGACGCCCACAACCGGCGCACTGCCTGGAAGGCACTCAAAGCGTGGGGACACGACGTACCCGACCCCGAACCCTTCCGAGAGGAGCCCTGGGACCGGGGGCCGCACAGCGATGGTCGCGGCGACCTCGAACCTCCCTTCTGACCGACACGCGCACGGTCCGCCGGCGGACCACTGACCTCGCAAGGGGCAGTGCGCGGTCGGCGCTGACAGGTCATCTCCTGGCCATCGACGAAGCCCGACCGTCGGTTGGGTCCCGGACGGGTCTCCGGGCCGCCCCCAGACAGGCCGGGGATGCAACCGTTCCCTTCGGAGCTGGAACCCCCGGAAGCCGACCGCGCGCCTGAGACCCCAGGGGCCGCCACTGACAACGGCCCGTCCGTGAAAGGCCGTTGAGCGGTGAGTGTCCAGCTGCGTGGCAACGCCGACGAACAGCGGCGGACGGGCCCGAACGTCTGCGGGCCATCAGCGCAAGTGAGAGGCGCAACAGCCCGAGGGAGCGCCCCCACCCGGCCAGAGGACGGCCCGTTCGCATCTGCCTGCAGCCTCCGCCGGCCGCCTGAACAGACGAAACGAAGACCCCGGACCGCTTGGGCGGCCGGGGTCTTCGGCCTGTTCGAGATCCCACCGGTACGAGGGGTCGGTCCGCTCAGCGCGGAGCGTCATTGCCCGGGGGCCGGTGGCGGAGGGAGTCCTGGGAGTCGACGTACTTGAGCATGAGGCGGGCGAACTCCAGGCGCTCCTGCTCGGTCCAGTCGGCGGTGACGCACTCGAAGGCCGATCGCTGGTGGCGGCCGAAGCGGACCATCAGCTCACGGCCCTCGGGGCTGAGGTGGAGGACGGTGCGGCGACCGTCCCGCTGGGAGGCGGCGCGGACCAGGTAGCCGGCCGAGATGCAGTCGGAGACCATGCGGCTGGCCACCGACGGGTCCACGCCCAGGTGCTGGGCGACCGCGCCGACGGTGACCTCGCCGGCATCCTCCCGTTCGGCGTCCAGGACGATCCGCAGCACCAGCGTGCGGCTCAGGTCCTTCTGGGAGATCGGGTCCTCGACCTCCAGGAGCGAGGAGCGCCGCAGTTTCCCGAAGGCCGGGCCCACGGCGTCCAGCAGCTCGTCCGCCGTCTTCGGTTCGTGCTTCGTCATGCCTCCATCGTACAGACATGCATGTTCCAACGAAGGCATGTGTTGACCCACATATGCGTGCATGCAAGCATGCATATGTTGTCACGCAGCGAATGGAACACTCCATGACCATCCTCGTCACCGGCGCCCGCGGCAAGGTCGGCCAGGCCGTCGTCAACCGCCTGCACCCCACCGGTCTCACCGTGCGCGCCGCCAGCACCGACCCCGCCGAACTGACCGTTCCGAAGGGCGTCGAGACCATCGAGCTCGCCCTCGACCGGCCCGAGAGCCTCGATGCCGCGTTCCGCGGCGTCCGCCAGGTCTTCCTCCACCCCCAGCCCTCCGGCATCCACGAGCTGGTCGAGGCCGCCGAGGACGCGGGCGTCAAGCACGTCGTCCTGCTCTCCTCGTCCTCCGTCCTCGGCCCCGACGCCGAGAACGACCCGCTCGCCAGCCACAGCCTCCGGGTCGAACACGTCCTCGCCGCCTCCGACCTCACCTGCACGTTCCTGCGCCCGGACGCCTTCGCCAGCAACTCCCTCGCCTGGACCCACTTCACCGGTCGGTCGCTTCCGGTCCAACTCGCCTACCCGGACGCACACATCGCGCCCATCCACCCCGAGGACATCGCCGACATCGCCGTCGAGGCCCTGACCGGCACCTCCCTCACCGGCCGCTCGCTCACCCTGACCGGCCCCGAGTCGCTCACCTTCCGCGAGCAACTCGCGCTCCTCTCCGAGGCCCTCGGCCGTGACGTCCCGGTCGAGCAGATCACCCGCGCCGAGGCCGAACAGCAGATGGGCGCCCACACGCCCGCGCCGGTGGTCTCCTCGCTGCTCGACCGGTGGGAGGCCGCCGACCGCGGCCCGGCGGCCGTCGCCGACACCGTCGAAACCCTCCTCGGTCGCCCCGCCCGCACGTACCGGCAGTGGGCCCGCGAGAACGCCCCCGCCTTCACCCCGCACTGATCCGTGCGGGGCCCGCACCGCGAAGGCCCGCACGCCCGTCTCGGAGGAGAGCGGCCGGCGCTCCGTGTTGCCGATCAACATCGAGCTCGGCGGCCCCGCGAGCGCACCGGCCATGCGGCTGCTGCAGCGCAACGCCCGAACCCTGCACCGCCGACCCGTCCAGGAGCACCACATGAAGCCCATCGGTTACTGGCTCAACCGCACCGACAAGGCCCTCACCAGCCACATGAACTCCGTGCTGGCCGAGTTCGGCCTCACCCGACTCGCCTGGCAGGTCCTCAACGTCGTCAAGGACGCTCCCCGGGCCACCGACATCGGCGTCCTGGCCGTCCTGGCCGCCAACGCCGACGTCACCGCCCTGACCGACGCCATCGGGACGGTCGTCGCCGACGGCTGGGCCGCCCGCCCGGAGCCTGGCCGCCTCGCCCTGACCGACGACGGCCGCGCCCGCCTGCCCGAGGTCGCCGAACGCGTCGACGCCTTCCGCGAGCTGTCGACGGCCGGCATCAGTCGCGAGGAGTACCGGATCGCCGTCACCGTCCTGGAACGGATGGCCCACAACCTGGAGCCCGGGGAAGGACCATGACCCGGTCCAAGCCGCAGCTTCGGCATCGGTGGCCGAATGGGCGGGACGACCGCTCGGGTCCTGGTTGCGGTTCTGGTCGCCTTCCCCCATCCGGCCGCGTACGTGCCTCATCAGACGCGCCGGTCTTCCGGGGCGCCCCCAGGAGGTGGTGCGCCCGCGGAGGTGGTGCGCCCGTGGAGGTGGTGCGCCCGCGCCCTGGTGGTGCCGCCGGGCTCCCCGGCCCTCGGGGCCCGGCTCCGCATTGCCGCAGCTCGCCCCCCGGACTCGGAGGCGGCCACGGCCGGGGTCGTGACGCGCGATGCCTCTCGTCGGCCTGCTCCTCCCCGCGGGAACGGCCATCCGCATCGGGCCACGCGACGTACGACACCGGGAGGAACTCCTGCCCGAGCAAGTGCACCTCGTCCCCGCACCGTCACCGCCCCGGGAAACCGCCGACAGCTCCCGGCGCCTTCCGCACCCGACCGGACCGGAGATAACGGACGGGTAACGGAGCGCGAGGATGCGACCCGTTCTCGCTCCCCCTCCATGCATCACTCTTCGAGGAACGGGAGCACAGAACACCATGCACACCAGAATCGGCAGGTTCCTGGCCGCTGCGGCGTCCCTCACCACGCTGGCGGTCGGGGCCTCGTCCGCACCGGCCGCTGCGGACGACGCCAAGGAAGGGCGCGTCCTCGTCGTCATGGCCGACTTCTCCGACCGGGCGCATCCGGATCCGGCCGTGATGCGGGCGAACGCCATCGACAAGTACTTCGGTCCGGGCGAGTCGTTGACCACGTACTTCCGCGAGGTCTCGGGCGGTCGGTTCACCTTCGTGCCCGCCGTCAAGGAGAAGGTCATCGGACCGCTGACCCTCCGCCAGAAGGCCGGCTGCAGTGAACTCCGCGAGATCCGGGAGGACATCGAGGCCCAGGTGACCGCCAAGGGCCTGGTGCGCAAGGAGGACTGGGACAACCTGTCCATCGTCCTCCCCCACCTCAACTGCTACTGGGCCGGCATGGGCTCCGTCGGCGGCCGTTACACCTGGCTGAACACCGGCGGCAACGACGTCTCCGAGACGACGATCCGCCACGAGTTCGGCCACAACGTCGGCCTCGGCCACCAGGTCCGGTACACGTGCGAGGACGGCAACCTCGTCGACTGCGGAGAACGTGCCGCCGTCACGGGCCGGTCCCCGATGGGCGGCAACGGGGCGGCCGGGCTCTCCGCCACGCAGTTGATCCGCATGGGCTGGCTGGAGACCGCCGAACACCAGCGGGCCACCGGCTCCGGCACCTTCACCCTGCGCCCCCTGTACGGCGCCCAGCAGGGCATCCGGGCCCTGGAGGTCCCGATGGGCAAGGAGAGCCTGGTCCTGGAGTACCGCCGCCCGTCCGGTTCCCTCGACAAGAACCTCGACGGCGTCTACGCCTACCGCGTGACCGAGGGCCGCTACCACACCGCGGTCCCGATCGTCCTGTCCACCACCGAGCGCAACGAGGGCGTCACCGAACTCCGCGACGACGCGGGGAAGGTGACGGTGAAGGTCACCGGCCGGACCGCCGACGCCGCGACCGTCACCGTCGGCCTCGACGGGAAGGCCCCGGCCGCGGAAGCCGCACCGAGCACCGTCGTCGCGCCGGGGGAAACGGCCGACACCACCGTCCCCCAGGAGGTCACCGACCCGGCGGTTCCCACCAGTTCCACCGACGTCGACGAGAGCGGCACCGACTCCGCGCGGGAGGACGGTGCGCAGGAGGGCGGCGCCCCGAGCGCCGTGCAGTCCGCGGAAGCCGCTCCGTCCGGGAAGGTGGGCTTCACCAAGGGCCTCCCTGGCCAGAACCTCGCCGCGACGGGCAGCGACGGCACGACGCTCACGCTGACCGCCGTCGGCGGCGGTGCGCTCCTCATCGGCGGCGCGTTCGTCGCGACCCGCCACACCCGCCGGCGCAGGGCCGCCCAGGGGCACTGACCCACCCCGTGCGGCGTCCGGCCCCGGCCGGGCGCCGCTTCCCGTGCACCCGGGCCCCACCGTCGTACCCCGGCTCCCCGGCCGTCGTCCACCATCCCGCCGGGCCCCGGCCGTCGTCCACCATCCCGCCGGGCCCCGCCCGCCGAGCCTCCGGAGGCACCCTTCCCATGGCCACGACACCACCGGAGGACGCCGCGCACCAGGAAGCCGCCGCGGCCTGGCAGCCGTACCCGCCGGTCCAGTGGCAGGAATCCTGGTACCCCCATGCGCCACAGGCGTACGACCCGGCTTCCCACCTCCACGAGCGGTCCGCCCACCCGCATCCGTACGCCCCGCCGACCAGCCCTCCGCTCCGGTCGTCGGGCCCCTGGCACACGAGCCCACCGCAGGTGTACGCCCCGATCGCAGCGCCCTGTGACCTCCCCTCCCCACCTCGTGCCCATCCGCACCCCTCCCCGCAGTCGTACCCGTACGGGCAGCCACCGTCGGTCCCCCCACCGCTGCAGACACCGGACGCCCGGTACCCCCATCCGGCGCAGGCGTACGACCCGACCCCTCGGTCCCCCGGCCTGTCCGCCCGTCCACGGGAAGACGTCCCCGGGGCGCTGCTCCAACCGGAGTCGGCTCCCGGAGCGGCGGCTCCCGCGGCACCGGAGTCGGGGACGGGCCCGTCACGACGGACCGGTGGCCGGCGGGCGGCCCGTCGCGGAGCCGGGTCCGGACGGCGCCGGGCGCCCCGCCGCCGGACCGGTGCGCGCCGCCGTCACGAGGAGCCGCCCTCCACGGCCCTCGCCCGGAGCGCGAGCACCTTGTTGATCACCTCGGGACTGGCCATGGTCCTCTTCGTCGTCCACCAGGTGTGGTGGACGAACGTGCGGGCCCGCGCGGAGGCCGAGGAGGCACGGACGAAGCTGGAGCGGGCGTGGCGCGACGGGGTCCCGGAGCACCCGGCCGAGGACGGGGCCGGTGCGTTCGCGCCGGGCGAGGGCTTCGCGATCATCCGCATCCCCGCATTGGGGCTGGCGTTCCCGGTCGCGGAGGGCACCGGGACGGAGCAGGTGCTCGACAAGGGGCTGGTGGGGCACTACACGGGCACGGGGATGCCGTCCGACCCCGTGGGGAACGTCGTGCTGGCCGCGCACCGGAACACCCACGGCGAGCCCTTCCGGGAGATCGACAGGCTGGTGCCCGGGGACCGGATCGTCATGGAGACCGCAGCGGCCTCGTACTCCTACGAGGTCGCCGGCCGCATACCGGAGACGCCGCCGAGCGACGTCAGCGTGCTCCGACCGGTCCCCGGGGGATCGCCCTTCACCGTGCCCGGCCGGTACGTCACCCTGACGACGTGCACCCCCGAGTTCAGCAGTCGGGGGCGGCTGATCGTCTTCGGCCGGCTCGTCGAGGAGCGGCCGAGGAACCGGGGGTGACCTCCTCGACGACGGGGCCCCGGCCCCCGCTGCCGCCAGCGCGGCAGGACGACGCCCTGCCGCGCCCGGAGCACCGGCTCAGCCGACGTTGACGGCGGTCCGGTCCTCCTTCACCGTCCGGTACTCCTCGCCGCCCTTTCCGTAGGGGTCGCGTGCGGCGCCCGGGGTCGCGGTACGGGCCTCGTGGTCGTCGGTGGTCGAGGTCATGTAGACCGTCGGGGCCCGGCACCAGATCTTCGCGACCTTCTCGTTGCCGATCCCGGTCCCCCCCTCGATCCGTCACGGGTGGGGCCGTTGTACGCCGTCGTACGCCCTTCCGTTGAGGACCTTGCGGCCACTGCCCTCACTCGCCAGGTAGAACCGGTGGTTTGCCCGCTCCGGAGGACTGGTGCGGGTCTGTCCTGCGCACCTCGGGGCTCCAGCAGTCGGGCGAACAACCGTCCCGGGAGGGCTCCGGAACCGTCTCCGGGGTCGTCGCCGGCATCGACTGGGTGACCCGCAACGCCGTCAAACCGGCCGTCGCCAACATGAGCCTCGGCGGCGGCGCCAACACCGCGCTGGACGACGCCGTCCGCAACTCCATCGCCGCCGGCATCACCTATGCCGTCGCGGCCGGAAACGAGGACGAGGACGCCTCCGGATCCTCGCCCGCCCGCGTCTCCCAGGCGCTGACCGTCGGAGCGACCACGAGCGGCGACGACAGGGCGTACTTCTCCGACTACGGAAGTATCCTGGACCTGTTCGCCCCCGGCTACGGCATCACCTCGGCCTGGAACGGCAGCGACACGGACCGCCAGACCATCTCGGGCACCTCGATGGCGGCCCCGCACGTCGCGGGCGCCTCCGCCGTCTACCTCGCGGGCAACCCGTCGGCGACCCCGGCCCAAGTCTCCGCCGCCCTGACCTCGGCGGCCACCGAGGGAGTCGTCGGCGCCCCCGGAAGCGGCAGCCCGAACCGTCTGCTGCACGTCGCCGCCGGAGGGAGCGAACCCCCGCAGCCGCCCGACGGCGACCGCTACGAGAACACCGCCGACTACGCGATCAACGACCACGCCACCTCGGAATCGCCGATCGGGGTCAAGGGCCGCTCGGGCAACGCCCCGGTCGCGCCGAAGGTCGGAGTGGACATCAAGCACACCTACGTCGGAGACCTCCGGGTCGAGCTCCTGGCACCGGACGGCAGGGTCCACCTGCTCAAGGAGTACGGAGTCGGCGGAAGCAACGACGACCTGCTCGCGACCTACACCGTCGACGCCTCGGCGTCCCCCGCCAACGGCATCTGGAACCTCCGGGTCCATGACAACGCCTGGTGGGACACCGGAAAGATCGACTCCTGGTCCCTGACCTTCTGCCCCCCGCCCGGCCGGGCGCACCGGAGCGGACCTCACCACGAGGTCCGCCCCTCCGCCCCCGAGACCGGGCAGCACCGCCCCACCGGCTCCCCGAGCAGGCCCGGCAGGCGCATCATGGACAGAGAGAAGACGTGCCGGACGTACCGCGGGAGGCAGGCCACCGACGGCCGCACGGAAGACCCGCACCCACCGGCCCCGCGCCCTCGGCACGCCGGCGAGCGGAGGGTCAGCGCCATGTCACCTGCCGACCGGAAGCCCCTCGTCGAGCGCCCGCGCCCCTCCCCCGACCCCCTGGACACGGCCCCGCACGGAAGGCTGATGAGCACGGCGATCCGGGAGGCCCTCAGCGCACTGGACGCCGTCACCGGGATCGTCTACCTGCTGGACCGGGACCACCGGTGGCTACGGGCCACCCTGATCGGCGGTTCTCCCCCGGTGGTCTTCACCATGCCGGAGCAGATCGCCCTCGACGCCCCGTACGCTTCGTCGACGGCCTGGCGGACCGGCACGGTCACCGTCATCGGGGAGCCCGAGATCCGCGCCGACGACCCGGGGCTCGCGCGGCTCGTCCCCTTCCCGTACTCGGTGGCGTCCACCCCCCTGGAGTCGGGCGACCACCGGTTCGGCGCGCTGACCCTCATCCGGCTCCCCACCCACCACGGCGCCCTGGACACCGCGAAGCGCCACCGGCTCCGCACCATCGGCGACCGACTGGCCGACGGCCTGGCGGCGTACGCGGGACACGGGCCCCTGCCGGACCCGCCGCTCCACCCCGTGGTCTTCCCGGTCGAGCCCGCACGGAAGCCGGCGCACCCCGAACCCATCGGGGGTTGGGGCCTGCCCGAGATCCCCGGCTCGTACGGCACCACCCTGATGTACCACCTGCACAAGCTCTCCGAAGCCCTCAACCAGGCCGGGGACCCGCATGCCGTGGCCGACGCGGCCCGGGCCAGGATCATGGAGCCCTACCGTGCGCGGTCCCTCGTCATCACCGGGTTCGGCGACGGTCGACTCTGGGTAACGGCCCACCACGGCACCAGCGTCGGCGCGCTCCGCTCGATCCACGGCGCCTCCGCCGACGGCCCCTCCCCCTACGCGGACGCCCTGCGCAGCAGGGACCTCCTGCTGTTCCCCGACCGTGCCGAGCTGCTCTCCGCCCATCCCGACGCGCCCGACGACGGCTGCCGCGCCTGGGCCTACCTGCCCCTCCGCGCGGGCGACGTCCCGGTGGGCGTCTGCGTCCTGGGCTTCGCGGAGGAACGCCGGTTCACCCCGGAGGAGCAGGCGACGGCCATGATGATGGCGAGCCTGCTCGCCCAGGCCCTGGAACGCGTCAAGCTCGACGAGAGGAAGCACGCGCTCGCCGAAAGCGTGCAGAAGTGGCTGCTCCCACGGATCCTCGGGGACCTGCCCGACATGGTCACGACCGCGCGCTACCTACCCGCCGCCTCGACCTCCGGAATCGGAGGCGACTGGTACGACGTGATCACCCTGCCGGACAGGAAGATCTGCCTGATCGTGGGCGACGTCGAGGGCCACAACGTGGAGAGCGCGGTCCTGATGGGACAGTTGCGCAGCGCGATGCTCGCCTACGCCCGCGAGGGACACGGCCCGGCCGCGGTGCTCAGCCGGACCGCGGACCTGCTCGCCGAGCTGGAGACCGAGCTGCTGGCGACGTGCTGTTGCGTCCGGGTCGACGCCGCGCAGGGCACGGTGGAAGTGGCATCGGCCGGTCACCCCCCACCGCTCGTACGGCGCCCCGACGGCAGCATCGACACCCCCGACGCACCCGTCGACGTCCCCCTGGGGGTCCATCCCGGCGTCGCGTACCGGAGCGTCGAATCCCTCCTCGAACCCGGCACCCTGCTCCTCCTCTACACCGACGGGCTGACCGCCGTCCGGAACGCCGACGCGATGCCCCGGGTCCGGGAACTGCTGGCGGCCGACCGCTCCGGCCCGGGGCACCACCTGGAAGAACTCGCGGACCAACTCGTCGCCACCCTGCCCGCGCCCCCGGAACGCACCGATGACGTCGTCCTGCTCCTCGCACGCTACGAGGGCCCGGTGCCGGGACTCAGGCGCCGCTTCGAGCGGATGGAGATCCAGCGGCACGACCTGCTGGGCGTCCGGGCCGCGCGGAGGTTCGTCCGGGAGAGCCTCCTCGCCTGGGACCGCGAGGAACTCGTGGACAGCCTGGAGCTCCTGGCCTCGGAGGTGGTGACCAATGCGCTGATCCATGCGGACAGCCGTGTCGACCTACGGCTGCGCGAAGGCCCGGACCACATCCGGCTGGAGGTCCGCGACTCCGACGTCACTCCCCCCATTCCCTCGCCGATCTCCGTGTCCGGAGGGGAGAACGCCCAGGCGGAACACGGCCGTGGCCTCCTCATCGTGGAAAGCCTGGCGAGCTCCTGGGGCACCTCCCCCAGCGGTCGCGGCAAGACCGTCTGGCTGGAACTGCCCCTGTGAAGGACCGTCATGCGCCGCTGACCACGAGTGCAGGGACGGCCGCCGCTCCGTGACCGCACGTCCTAGATACGTCCCCTGGGGGTCCACCCGCTGCAGCACACCGAGGGCACCTGGCCGAAAGTCATCTACCGAAGGGCGCTGGCCACCGAACGCGGCTCCTCCCCCGGGGCATCGCCTGCGGCACGATCCCGATCATGAATCGTCGTCGAGCCTGGCTGATCCCCCTGCTGTGGACCCTCGCCCTCGGACTGTGGGGGCTGTCCCGACAGAACAGCGTGTGGCGGGACGAAGCCGCCACCTGGCAGGTGGCGGGGCGTTCCACCGCCGACATCCTGCGGATGCTGGAGAACGTCGACGTCGTCCACGGGCTCTACTACTTGTTCATGCACGCGCTCTTCGAGTGCTTCGGCCCCAGCACGACGGTCCTGCGACTGCCGTCCGTCCTGGCCCTGTCAGTGGCTGCCGCTTGTGTGGCGGTCATCGGCCAGCGCCTGGGCGGGACGTCCACGGGAGCCGGATCGGGACTGGCAGCGGGACTGGCGTTCGGGCTGCTTCCGGCCGTCCAGTTCCACCTCCAGGAAGGACGCCCCTACGCGCTGGTCACGGCCGGAGCCGGAATCTCCACGTTGCTGCTGGTGACCTCCGTGCAGGGCAGGAACGGCACGGACGGCCGGGACGCACGGGACCGTGAGGGCGTCGGAGGCACCCGGGACCGTCACGCCGCCGTCCGCTGGACCGCCTACGGCGCCACGGTCCTCGTCTGCGGCCTGCTGAACTGGCTCTCGCTGCTGATCCTGCCGGCGCACCTGGTGACCCTGCTCCGGGCGCGGGCGGGTCGCGAGGTGTGGACGCGCTGGGCGGTGGCCTCGGCCACCGCCACGACGGGTGTCCTTCCCCTGGTCCTCTTCAGCCTGACCCAGTCCGACCAGGTCTCCTGGATCCCCCCGCTGACCTGGCACATGCTGATCGGCCCGGCGGTCCTGCTGGCCCTGGGCGGCATCGGAGCCCTGGCGGACCGGCGAGCAACGGACCGGGCAACGGACCGGGCAACGGACAGCGCAACGGACAGGGCCGCGGCCGGGGAAGGCGGCCGGCTGTCGGTAGCAGCCGTCGGGCTACCGCTACTGGCCGTACCCCACATCGGTCTGGTCGGCATCTCCCTGGTCAGGCCGCTCTTCCTGGAACGGTACGTGCTGTTCAGCATGTTGGGTCTGGCGCTGCTGCTCGGATCGATCATCTCCGCAGCGGAACGGGCAGCCGCGCCCCTCCTCCCACGGGCCTCGCGGTGGACGGTCCCGGCGACCGTCACCGCGGCGGCGGTCGCACTGCTGCCGCAGTCGCTGGCCAAGAGGTCCCCGGACAGCCGGGTCGACGACGTCCTCGCCACGGCCGGAGAGGTGCAGCGGCTGAGTCGCCCCGGGGACGCCGTCCTCTACGTACCGGCCGCACGCCGGGACACCCGGCTCGTCTCTCCCGGCGCCTTCACCGGCCTGCGGGACATCGCACTCGCGGAGGGCCCGGAGGAGTCGGGAACACTGAAGGGCGTGGAGGCCTCCCCCGCCCGCATACGGGAAGCAATGCTCGCCCAGCGGCGCATAGTGCTGGTCACGGACGCAGGAGGGGGACCGGCACCGGTCGCGGGGACGGAGCGGGACGGGACGAAGGTCGCCGTACTGGGGGAACGCTTCGCCCTGGTGGCCGACGGCCAGGTCCACGGGCGCAGGGTGATGGTGTACGAGCGGCGCACCACGGAGCGCTGACCGACGACAGGGACGCGGCCGGGCGCGGAACTGCACCGATGCATCGATGCACCGCCACCGAGCCCCGCACCTGACGTACAACCGGCCCACCGCGCACCCGAGCGGGATCCCCGCACTTGGCCGTATTTCGCCCCTCCGGGATCCGGGCGTCGACCGAGAGCCGAAGCCGAGGCACAGAACCCGCACGACACAGGCGAGACCCACAGGGCTGACCGGGAGCGCGAAGGGGGCCGTTCACCGGATCGGGGGGTGATCCGAGGGAGGGACGTTCCTCCTCCATCACTCAGGTAGCGATGCCGCTACTTTCTGTGACTACCAGTCGGCACACTCAACTTGGGGATATCCATGAGGAAGTTGGCAACGGCGACGGTGGCCGCGGGGCTGTTCTTCGGAGGGGTGGGGGTGGCAGCGGCCGACTCCGGGCGTGAGTTGGTGATGCGAGCGCCTGGCGTTGCGTTCGTCGGGACGTACCAGTGGCAGCCCACAACCAAGGTCCCGAGCGGGCTGCACGTAAAGGGCGAACTGCGAGACGAAAGCGTCAACGATGGCCACAACGTCTACCTTCGCGTAAGGGTGGAAGGTTACCCATGGGGCCACCTCAGCGGGACCCAGAAGAAGCACGTCAAGGTTGACAAGGTTTTTTACGACGGCGCCGTCTTGAAGACTAAGCAAGTACGGATTCACGCTTGCGTCGACCGCGGATCCTTCCGACCCGACTACTGCTCACCGGAACGTCTTTTCTCGCGAGACTAGTAGCCAGCCCGGGGAGTTCCGAGCCACAGCTCCCCGTCCACAGGGAGCGCACCGTGACGGACGTCATCCTCCGCGCCGAAGGCGTGGGCCTCTCGTACGGCAATGAACAAGCCGTGAGGAATGTCGATTTCACACTCAAGCACGGCGAAGTAGCCGCCATCATGGGGAGTAGCGGGTCAGGAAAGTCGTCACTGCTGTACTGCCTGGCTGGAGTCCTCACCCCGACCAGCGGCGCTGTGACATTCGATGGGGTCGACCTCTCATGTCTCCCCGATGGAGAGCTAAGCTCCTTACGCCGCACTCGCCTTGGGTTCGTCTTTCAATACGGGGAGTTACTTCCGGAGCTAACGGCAGAAGAGAACGCAGCACTACCTCTCCGTCTTGCAGGAGTCAGCAAAGAACACGCCCATGCGATGGCCGGTCAGGTTCTCACGCGACTCGGGATGGGCGATCTGCTACGGCGCCGAACTTCAAAGTTGTCAGGTGGCCAGAGCCAACGCGTGGCCGTCGCACGGGCCCTGGTGCACCGACCCGATGTGGTTTTCGCAGATGAGCCGACCGGCGCGCTCGACAGCATGAACGCAGATACCGTGCTAAGCGAGTTCCTACAGTTGGCACGGAGACAAAAGACAGCCCTAGTAATCGTCACGCACGACGCAGATGTCGCCGCAAAGGCCGACACTCAGTACACGATGTCAGATGGCCTCCTATCCCAACGGGTGGCCGTGTGAGCACTTTTACCCTTGGGCTGCGGCTCATGTGGAGAAGCGGGCATCGAGGAAAAGTCCGCTTCCTGCTCATGACACTCGGTTCGACTCTCGGAGTCTTCTGCCTGTCCACGGTGCTCACCATCCCGTCAATCCTCACCTCCCATGACGCCCGTACGGCAGCACGAGAGCCGACTCCAGGGAAAAGTAATGTCCTATACCAGGAATTCCGTGACCCGTATGGGGCACAGCCGCTACATCGCTTGTTCGTCGCACGGATAGCGCCCGGACCAGCTCCACTCCCCCCTGGAGTGAAGAGATTGCCGAATGAGGGCGAGGTGATCATTTCACCAAGGCTTGCCGACCTCTTGCGCGCCAACCCGAGATCATCCGGCCTGATCCCAGGTCGGGTAATCGGAACCATCGCCCCAGAAGGATTGGGCGACACTGAAGATTTGTACGCCTATATCGGCACCACTCCGGCAGAACTCACCGATCCGAAGGAACTCGGCAGTTTCGGAACCGGCCGATCGTGGCGGCAAATCGTCGACCCCTCGGCACTCACTGTCCTGAGGTTCACCCTCGGGTGCATCGTGCTGCTTCCCCTGGTCATCTACCTATCCGTCTGCGCCCGGCTTTCAGGGGAGTCACGCGCTCGTCGGCTCGCAGCTCTCCGACTCGTCGGGCTAAGCGTGAAGGACACCTTGCGGGTCAATGCGGGGGAGAGCGTCCTGGCTGCCTCAGTGGGTGCCGTGCTCGGACTCACTGGATACCTGCTAGCCAACGAACTCATGTCCAGGATCGGACTACCCGGGCTGCATTGGTATCCGGCCGACGGGCGGCCGGAGTGGGTGACGGTTGCGGTGTGCTTGTTGGGGTGTCCGGCACTCGCTTGGTTCGTGGGGCAGTTCAGTGCACGGCAGGCCGTCCTGTCGCCGATCGATGTGCGGCGCACCGGGGAGCGGAAGCCTCCGAAGAAGTTCGGAGTGCTCCTCCTCGTACCCGGGCTCGGGATCATCGTCGGTTACTGCGTGCTCGGCGCCCTGGGAAGGGATTCGGCTGGAGGAGCAGCCAGTTCACTGCTGGTGCCCGGGGCCGTGTTGTTGACGGGCGTCGGGCTCGTCTTCGGGTTGGCTCCGATCACGGCCTGGCTCGCTCGACGGCTGGGGGGCGTGGTCGAGTCGCTGCCCATGGCCTTGGCGATGCGGCGGACGGAGGTGGATCCGGGCTCTTCGCTCCGGGTGGTGACCGGTCTGGTGTTGCTGGTGTTCGGGGCCTCGCTCACGCAAGGCGTCCTCATCGAGTTGGATCAGGTCAGCAGGCGGACGGCTCCGGTTCAGGAGTACAACCTTCGGTTGAGCGATGTCTCCCAGGCGCAGCGAAAGGCGCTGGCCGGGGTTCCCGGTGTGCGGATGGCGACCGTCTCGTACAGCTCCTGGGATCCTCTGGACGGGAGCGATGTCGCACGTGCCGACCTGGTGGTCGGCACGTGCGGACAACTCGCCGCGTACACCCGGCAGGCCACTGGCTGCGTGGACGGACGCGTCATGCAGTTGCACGACGGCCACACGCCTTCTGAGTACGACCCCAAGGCGGGCGAGCGATACCCCTTTGCGTTGGAGGACGGTCGCAGGGTCTTGCTCACGGTTCCTGCCGAACGGGTCGATCTGCACCCCTGGGGCGCGTCCGTCTTCCAGTCGGGCGCCCTTCTCGTCCCTCCTCCGCTTCTTCCCTCCGGGCTTGCGGACGCGAACGGAGTGCTCACCCTCGTCAGCGATGCCGATCCCGACACCGTTCGGGCCGTGCTCGACGGGATCGGGAGGATCGCGCCCACCGCGGCCGTGGAGCCCGTGGGGATCGTGATCGATTCGCTTGCCCAACTGACCGTCATCAGGAGCCTGTTGGTCGTGGGGATGGCGCTCGGGCTGGTGATCGGGGTGGCTGCTTTCGTGGTGTCGGCGGCCGATCGGGCCGTGGAGCGGCGAGGTCAGGTGACGGCGCTGGCGCTGTTGGGCGCTCGGGCGGGGACCTTGCGGATGGTGCAAGTGGTTCAGGTCCTGGTGCCGTTGGTGGTGGGACTGGGGGCGGCGATCGTCACCGGGTGGCTCGCCGAGTCCAGCTACCTGATCACCGGCGGGGGGTCGGTGCACTGGGACTGGGAGGGGCTGCCCTTGCTGTTCGCCTGTGCGCTGGGGGTGTTGTTCGCCGCGGGCTTGGCCTCCCTCCCCATGGTGCGGCGACACGTCGATCCCGAGCACATCCGGCGGGACTGAGGGCAGGGCGTGGAGGCAGGGCATGAAGGGGGACGGGGCACGCATGCGGGTCCCGCCCCCTCTTCACGCCACCAGTTCGTGGGCGGTGCGGCGGGCGATGCGGGCCTTCAGGGCCAGCGTTGCCGCCGCCGTGGCGGTCCCGGCGATGAGCGCCGTCCACCAGAGGGCCGCCGGGCCCAGTGCCGTGTAGGTGGTGACTCCCAGGGTGAGGGCGCCGAAGCGGGCCGTGCCCCAGGTCCAGGTGAAGGCTCCCTGGTACCGGCCTCGGGCGTGTGCCGGGGCCAGGTTGGCGAAGACACCGGCCGCGATGCCCGCGACGACGACTTCGCCGAGCGACCAGATGACGACCGACACGGCGTAGCCGGCGGGACCGTCGGCGAGGCCGGTGAGTGCGACGCCCACCGCGATCAGCGCACTGCCCGCGCTCTGCACCGCAAGCTGCGGAAAGCGGGCCAGCCGTGCGGTCGCCCAGGGTTGGAGGACGACCACGAGGAGGGCGTTGACGGCTGCCATCGCCCCGTACACCGCGGGCGAGAGGCCGCTGTCGTGGATGGCGAGCGGAAGTGCGACCTCGGTCAGCGAGTACACGAAGAGCTGGACGCCGAAGAGCGGCAGCAGGAGCAGGGCGAGGCGGTCCCTGAGGACCACGCCGTAGCCGATGCCGTCCTTCGCCCGTTCTTCGGCGGGCGGGCGCTTGGGGTCCGGCAGGCGGAGGACGATGACCAGTGCGTACAGCAGCATCGAGCCCGCGTCGACGGCGAAGAGCAGCCAGTAGCCGTGGGCGGCGAGGTAGCCGCCGAGGACGCCGGCCGCTGCGGTGCCGATGTTCACTCCCCAGCCGAAGAGGGCGTACGCCCGCTGCCGTCGTTCGCCGTCGACGGCGTCGGCGAGCAGCGCATAGGCGGCCGGGGAGACCGCGCTGCCGGTGGTGCTGATCAGCAGTGCCGCCGCGGCCATCGTCCCCGTGCCCGGGGCCAGGAAGAGCGCGCCCTGGGCGGCTGCCGCACCGATCAGGCCGATGAGCATCGTGGGGCGGCGGCCGATGCGGTCGGCGAGGATGCCGCCCACGGCCGGGCCGACGAGGTTTCCGGCGCCGAGGGCGCCGAGCACGTACGAGGTGTCCGTGCCGGTCACTCCGCGCGAGGCGAGGAAGAAGACCAGGAACGGGGTGACGAGGTAGCCGAGGCGGTTGACGATCGTTCCCGCGAAGATCGTCCACACGACGGACGGAAGGCCGCGGAAGGCCGAGGGGGAGGTGTTGGGAGGCATGGGGGGAGAGTGCTTCTCGCCCTCCGCCCTCCTCCAATGATTAAGCTCAAGCCGAATCCATTTGCCATCTCCAGGACGTGCGACGCATGGAATCGGGCCTCAGCTTCTCCACCACCGACCTCTCCCAGACCCGTTTCGCCATCTCCCCCATGTGGGAGGTCGTCACCAGCTTCCGAACCCTCTCCCAGGGGCTCGAATCGGCCCCGCACGGGCGCTGGGCCGCCCAGGTCAGGCCCCGGGTCGTCCGGGCGGGCCTGGACCGCGGGTGGCTCGCCGCGCTCGTCCCGGACCAGGGCTACCTCGCCGACTTCCTCAACCCCATTCCCACCGGCCCCTTCCCCAGCCTCGCGGCCGAACTCGACGCCATCCGTCGCACCCCCGCCGGGCGGGTGCGCGACGACCTCGACGGGTTGCGGACGAAGCGCGGCGACGAGCCCCTGGCGGCGCTCCTGCGCGCCGACCCCGAGGCCGTCCTCCTCAAGGTCGCCGACGAGGTCGAAACGTACTGGGAGCTGGCCCTCGCCCCCTATTGGGCGCGGATCCAGAAGGTCCTGGAGGCAGACGTCTTCCACCGGGCGCGCCAGGTCGCCGAGCACGGTTCGGCGCGCGTGCTGGGCGAACTCCACGAGACCGTGCGGTGGGACGGCGACGGCCTGCGGCTGGTACGGCGTCATTGCGCGCTCACCCGGGACCGGGCGGGTTCCGGGCTACTGCTCGTCCCCTCCGTCTTCGTCTGGCCTCGTGTGCTGACCCGCTCCGTTCATCCGGATCCGCCTCAACTCGCCTATCCCGCATTGGGTTTCGGGACGGTTTGGGAGCCCCGCACCACCGAAGCCACGGATGCCGTCGCCGCCGTGCTCGGCCGCTCCCGCACCCTGCTCCTCGCCGAACTCGACACCCCCGCCTCCACCACCCGGCTCGCCGCGCACTGCGGCATGTCCGCGGCCAACGTCTCCCAGCACCTCATCGCCCTCCGGAACGCCGGTCTGGTCACCGCCCACCGCAGCGGTCGCTCCGTCCTCTACGCCCGCACCGCCGTCGCCGACCAACTCCTGCGCCCCTAGCGGATGGTGGGGGGTGCGCGGGCCGTGGCGAAGGCGGCCCGGGACGGTACGGCCACGAGTCCGGCCCCGGCCCCGGCCACAAGCTCGGCTACGGGTGCGCCACGAACTGCTCCGCACCCACCCCCCCTGAGCAGGGCGAGGCGCTCCCCCGTGTCCGTGCCGGGCGGCGGGGTGAACAGGACGAACCGCTGCTCGCCCTCCGGGGCGAGCAGCACCTGGCAGTCCAGGTCCACCGTGCCGATCACCGGGTGCGCGACCCGCATCCGGCTGTGCCGGCGGACCGCCACCTCGTGCCGCTCCCAGAGCTCCGTGAACCCGCCGCTCACCCCGTGCAGCCGCTCCACCAGCCGGGCGGCGACCGGGGTGCCGGAGCGGCGGCCGACGGCCGCGCGCAGGTCGGCGACGTGGAGGCGGCTGTAGTACGCGTGTTCCCCGGCCGGATACGCCGTACGGGCCGTCGGGTCGGCGAACCAGCGCCACACCACGTTCCGTCCGTGCTCCGACAGCGTGCACACCCCTCCGGACAACGACCGCGCCATCGCGTTCTGGGCGAGGACGTCCCCGAGGTCGCTCAGGACCTGTGCAGGGGTCTTGGGAGTTGGTCGAGCAGGTGCAGCAGACCGGGCGCGACGTGGTCACCGCCCGTGGCACCGGCGGGCGGACGGTGGCCGGCGAGGAGGTGGAGGTGGTCGCACTGGTCGGAGTCGAGGCGCAGTGCACGGGCCAGCGCGGCGAGCATCCGCGGCGAGGGCTGGGGACCGCGGGCCTGCTCCAGGCGGACGTAGTAGTCGACGGACATGCCGGCCAGTTGGGCGACCTCCTCGCGCCGCGGTCCCGGCGTGCGGCGTCGGGGGCCGGACGGGAGACCGGCGTCCTGCGGGCGGGCCCGTTCGCCGGAACGGCGCAGGAAATCGGCGAGTTCGCGGCGGTCGATCGTCACGTCGATCATGCTGCCGGGTGCGGGGCCCGGCATCCAGGGACCGGCGGTCCCAGGGTCGGTGGGGCTCTCCCGGAGGGGGTCTTCGGCCGGCAGGGTCCTCGGTGTCGCCACCGAGCACCGCTCCTGCTGCGGGGTCGGTGGCGGTCCTTCCACCGTTCCGTCCACCGTCACGTCCACCGGAAGCAGAGGTCATGGCCACCGTCACCGTCGGCACCGCACGCGTCCGCTACGACGTCGAGGGGCGGGAGCCCCGGTGCGCCGGGCGGCACGGTCGGCTCGGGGTCCGGCGCCTGCTGATCCGGGGCGCTCGCAGCAGGCCGCCCCGCAAAGACCCGGCGGGCCGGGCCCGGACCTGATCGGCGGATGCGCACGCTGACCGGGGACCTGTGCCTAGTAGCGGTCGAGCCCGGGCACCCCCAGGTCGCCGAGGCCGTCGAGGACGAGGTCGACTCCGACGGCGGCGAGCAGCAGGCCCAGGAGGCGGCCGAGGAGCTCGATCGTGGCGTGGTGGGTGCGGCGCAGGAGCCGGGCGAGGAGCAGCACGCAGATCAGGTCGAGGGCGATGACGGCCACGTACGCGCCGACGACCGTCGAGCGCCAGCTGAAGGAGTCGCGGGCCGCCGCCTCGATGAGCACGGCGGTCATGGCGAGCGGGCTCACGACGTACGGCATGAGCAGCTCGCGCAGTCCGCTGACCAGGTCGGGCGCGTCCTGGTGGGTGCCGTCCGAGCCGAGGTGGTAGCCGAGGACGAGGCCGACGGCGTAGAGGAAGAAGATGACGCCGCCGGCGAGCTGGAGCGCGGGCGTGCTGATGTGGAAGACGTCGAGCAGCCAGGGGGCCGTGATGCCGGTGAGGAGGCCCACCAGGACGGCTGAGCCCGAGGAGATGAGCGCGATGGTCCGCAGCTGGCTGACGGGGTGCACCTGGGCGAGCCCGCCGAAGGCGAGGAGGACCTTCGGCGGACCGACGACGGAGAAGAAGGTGATGAAGGCGGCGGAGAAGGTGAATACGTCCACGTCGGAGACCATGAGCCTTTCGGGCGTTTAGTAAGGTTTCATCCTTTTTTCCTCCTTACGGTATCGAGGACGGCGGACCGGCTTTGACCCTCCCGCGAGAGGTGGCCCGCCGCCCGCCCCCGGCCGGCTCCCCGGACCGCCCGCTGGTCATCCGCCCGATCGACGGGACGGGACCGACCCGGGACTGATCCGAATCCGAACGCCCCGGGCCACCTTCACCACGGCCCGCACCCCCCACCGGTCCGTGCGCTCCCACAGGCCGGTGCCCCGGGTCGAGTGCACCACCGCGCCGAGCCCCCCGAGCGCACCCCGAGGCGGGGAAGGGGGCCGCGAGGGCGGCCCGGCGGGGTGCAGGAGGCGGCGGCACGGCCCGCGGGCGGGGTGCGAGGGGGCGGGGGCGCGGTCGGGGAAGCGGTCACGTCAACGACACTGAACGTCACTCCAAGTCCCGCACTCATCACGCAAGGTGACCGATCGGGGCGTCCGGTGCCGCAAGTGTCATCCTTGGTCTTCGACGGGACCCCGCGCCGGGGAGTAAATTACCCCGTGGGGTATCTGTGGAGGAGTGGCAGTGGAACTCGATCTCGCGGGCGCAGAACTCAAGTCGGTGCTGAACCGGCTGCGCCGGGCACAGGGACAGATCTCCGGCGTGATCCGGATGATCGAGGAAGGACGCGACTGCGAGGAGGTCGTGACCCAGTTGGCCGCCGCCTCCCGGGCCCTCGACCGGGCCGGATTCGCCATCATCGCGACCGGACTCCAGCAGTGTCTGACCGACATCGAGGACGGGCACAAGGACGGCGAGGACCGCGACGCCATGCGGGCCCGCCTGGAGAAGCTCTTCCTCTCGCTGGCGTAGGGCCGAAAGGAGAGGAGTCGGCAGATGAGCACGGAGAACCCACGGGCCGGTGAGCGGACGGCGGTGCCCTTGCGCGGGCTGCTCCCCACCGTGGACGCCCCCGCCCCCGAGCGCGCCGACGCGGCCCGGAACCGCCGCAGGATCCTCGACGCAGCCGCCCGGATCATCGCCGAAGAGGGCCCCCGCGCCGTCACCATGAACCAGGTCGCCCACGCCAGTGGCATCGGCGTCGGCACGGTCTACCGCCGCTTCGGCGACGTCTCGCAGCTCCTGTGGGCGCTCCTCGACGACCGTGAGCGCCAGTTCCAGGAGGCGTACATGAGCGGCCCGCCCCCGCTGGGCCCGGGAGCCCCGCCCGCGGAGCGGCTCGACGCCTTCCTCGACGCCCTCGTCGACCGGGTCGGCGAGCAGCGCGAACTGCTGCTCGCCGCGCACTCCGCCGCGCCCGGAACCCGCTACCACAGCGGGGCGTACCGGGTGATGCACACGCACGTGGCCCTGCTCATCGGCCGGCTCAGACCGGGCGCCGACAGCACGCTCCTCGCCCACCTGGTGCTCGCCCCGTTCTCACCGGACGTCATGCACCACCTGACGGTCGAGCAGGAGCTGTCGCCCGATCGGCTCAAGGCCGGCGTGCGGGAGCTGCTGGCCCTGCGCGCCTGAGCCCGCCCCGCGGAGCGCGCGACCGCTTCGTGGACGGTGGTGGACCGACGACGCGAGCCGACGCAAGATCACGCCATGACCACGTACCTGATCCTGCACGGCTTCCAGAACCACCGCCCGCCCGCCCACTGGCAGCACTGGCTCGCCGGCGAGCTGCACGGGCGCGGCCACGAGGTCCGCTACCCCCAGTTGCCCGCGCCGGACGCCCCCGTGCTCGACGAGTGGCTCGACGCACTGGCGGAGCACGGCGAGCGGCCGGCCGAAGGCGAGTTCGTGGTGCTGGCGCACAGCCTGTCGGTCCTGCTGTGGTTGCGGGCGGGGGACCGGCGGCCGGACGCCGACCGGGTCCTGCTGATCGCCCCGCCCTCGCCCGGGGTCACCGCGTCGATCCCGGAGATCGCCGCCTTCGCCGACGGCCTGGACCTCACGGAGCCGCTTCCCGGGGCCCGTCTGGTGTACGGGTACGGGGACCCGTACTGCCCGGAGGGCGCCGGCCTCCACTACGGGGTCCCGCTCGGGCTGGACGCGGACCTCGTGCCGGACGGCGAGCACCTCGACCCCGACTCGGGGTACGGGGAGTGGCCTTCGCTCCTGGAGTGGTGCGAGGACCCGACCGTACGGGTGGGGGGAAACTCCCGGGCGTGACCCGGCGCCCGCGACCGCTTCACCAAGGGGTGAACCCACCGGGCGGACGGCCCGCCGGCGGGTGATGATCGGCCCGTGCGTCCCGGGTCGCACCGCGCC
Organism: Streptomyces sp. NPDC058877; assembly: GCF_042742855.1. Classification (NCBI taxonomy): domain Bacteria; kingdom Bacillati; phylum Actinomycetota; class Actinomycetes; order Kitasatosporales; family Streptomycetaceae; genus Streptomyces; species Streptomyces sp. NPDC058877. Next base: position 61,991 of record NZ_JBHYMF010000014.1, read on the forward strand.
CCGGGACGGGAACCTCCGGGAAAGGGGGAGCGGTCAGGAGGTGAAGTCGGCAGCAACGGCCACGAAGGGAGCGAAGGCGACGAAAGCCGGCCGCTGGAAAGGGAATTGATAACTCCAGATTTCATTCCTGTTTGATCTGACAGGAATCGTGACGGATGTGTTCACAGAACACCCCTCCGATCGCTAGCTTCCCCTTCAACCTCGTCGTCCGCACCGGGAAGGACTTCTGTGAACGCATCCCAGCGCCGTGCCGCGGCCATCCTCGCCGCCGCCGCCCTCGCCACCCCGCTGGTCCTCGCCTCCCCCGCCACCGCGGGTCAGGACCCCGCGGCAGCGCCCGCCCGAGACGCCGCCAAGCTGGCGAAGAAGCTGGTCCGCGAAACCACCGCCCAGGACGCCTACAAGCACCTGCTGAAGTTCCAGGCGATAGCCGATTCGGCCGGCGGGAACCGCGCCGCCGGCACACTCGGGCACGACGCCTCGGCCGCCTACGTCTACACGCAGCTCAAGAAGGCCGGATACGACGTCCACTACCAGAAGTTCGACTTCGTCTACACCGAGACGCTCGCCGAGAAGGCCGCCGTGGTCGCACCCGCGCCCCGGACGGTCGAGGTCAAGGCGATGACGTACACCAAGTCCACCCCGGTCGGCGGCATCACCGCCGACCTGGCGGCCGTGCCCGTCGACGCCGACGGCACCACCGGCTGCGAGCCCGGCGACTTCGCCTCGGGCGACTTCACCGGCAAGATCGCGCTGATCAAGCGCGGCGGCTGCACCTTCGCCCTCAAGCAGCAGAACGCCGCCGCGGCCGGCGCCGTCGGCGCGGCGATCTACAACAACGTGGACGGCACCCTCTCCGGCACCCTGGGTGCCGCGGACGCCGGCCGGATCCCGACCGCCGGCCTCAGCCTGGCCGAGGGCCAACAGCTCGCCGCCGACCTCGCCGCGGGCCCGGTCGAGCTCTCCTTCGAGGTCCGCCAGCTCCTGGAGAACCGCTCCACCAACAACGTGATCGCGGAGACCAGGGGCGGCAACGCCGCCAACACCGTGATGCTCGGTTCGCACCTCGACTCCGTCACCGCGGGCCCCGGCATCAACGACAACGGCTCCGGCTCCGCGGGCCTCCTGCAGACCGCGCTGGAACTCGCCAAGTCGAAGGACAAGGTCCGCAACAAGGTCCGCTTCGCCTGGTGGTCCGCCGAAGAGCTCGGTCTCCTCGGCTCCGAGCACTACGTGAACACCCTCACCCCGCTCGACAAGGGCGAGATCAAGCTCTACCTCAACTTCGACATGATCGCTTCGCCCAACTACGGCCTGTTCGTGTACGACGGCGACGACTCGGACGGCGTCGGGGCCGGCCCCGGCCCCGAGGGCTCCGCCCAACTGGAGCGCGCCATCACCGACTTCATGGACAAGCGCGGGATTCCGCACGAGGGCACCGACTTCACCGGCCGCTCCGACTACGGCCCGTTCATCGAGGTCGGCATCCCCTCCGGAGGCACCTTCACCGGCGCCGAGGGCATCAAGACCGCTGCCCAGGCAGCCAAGTTCGGCGGCACCGCCGGCGTCGCGTACGACGTGAACTACCACGCCAAGGGCGATGACATCAGCAACATCGACATGACGGCCTTCGACGTCAACATCGACGTCATCGCCAACGCCGTGGGCACCTACGCCCACGACATCTCCTCCCTGCGCAAGCCGGTCGTCTCCACCCCGACCACCGGCGACGCGGGCAGCGGCGGCGGCCTGCACGACGACCACCACGAGGTGACGGAGTAACCGCCTCCGCCCACGGGTGGTCCCGGAAGCCGAGCGGCTGACCCCCGGCACCCACCGGGCGCGATCGACCGGGACCGGAAGACCGGGACCGGGCCCTCGTGTCCACCGCCCGCTCGGCGGGCGAGGGCTCCCTCCGCACGGGGAGCCCCCGCTCCCCCGTCGCCCCGGCCGGCTCCCCCCGGCCGGCGCCGTCCCGGCCGGCCGCTGCTCGGCGGCGGGCCGGGGCGGCTTCCTCCTGCCGCCGCCCCCACCCACCGGCCGCCGCACCACCCGGTGGACACTCTTCCGTTTCCCTGTATTCACCCCAGTTTTCCGTTTTGTTGCGTTCTGCAACGACATCTCGTCGGCCTTGCGTGGCTGCGCCGGGAGCCGCTCGCCCGGTAGGCTTTCCGTGTGATCTTCAAGCGCATCGGAAACGGAAAGCCGTATCCCGACCACGGCCGGGAAAGCACCCGGCAGTGGGCGGACGTCGCCCCGCGCCCGGTCCGCCTCGACCAGCTGGTCACCACCAAGGGCCAGCTGGACCTGGAGACCCTGCTCGCCGAGGACTCCACCTTCTACGGCGACCTCTTCGCACACGTCGTGAAGTGGCAGGGCGACCTCTACCTCGAGGACGGACTGCACCGCGCCGTCCGCGCGGCGCTCCAGCAGCGCCAGGTGCTGCACGCCCGGGTGCTGGAACTCGACTGAACGGCCGGGGCACTCCGGAGCCCCGGGCTGCTGACCCTTTCGTGGTCAGTTCGCCGCCATCCGGACGCGATCACATGATCATCAAGTAGGCATCGTCGGCGCACGGCATTACGCTGCGACCATGAGCATGCTCACTCCCCCCGGCATGGGCGGCAAGTACCGCATCACGGGGGACGTCTACCCCCGCATGCGCCGCCCCCACCGTCGGCGCAGGATCATCCTCGCGACCGCGTCCGCCGTGGTCGTGCTCGGCGCGGCCGGCTGGGGGACGCTCCAGCTCGTCGACGTCTTCTCGGGCAACGAGGGAACGAAGGCGGCTGGGAAGCAGACCGACTGCAAACCCGCGCCCACGGCCACTCCCACGCCCGTCGCCCTCCCGAAACCCGCGCAGATCACGGTCAACGTCTACAACGCGACCCCCCGCAGCGGACTGGCCAAGGCGACCGCGGACGAGCTCAAGAAGCGCGGCTTCACCATCGGCAAGATCGGGAACGCGCCCGCCGACTACGACAAGAAGGTCCCGGGCGCCGGACTGCTCCTCGGCGCGCCGGCCGCCACCAAGGGCGCCTTCGCGGTCCTCGGAACCCAGCTCGCGGGGACCACGACCAAGACGGACGCCCGGGCCACGACGGACGTGGACCTGATCATCGGGACCGCCTTCAAGACGCTGTCCCCGAAGACGGCGGCGGACGCGGCCCTGGTCGCCCTGACCAAGCCCGCGCCCGTACCGACCGGAAAGTGTTGAGGGCCGAACCGGCCTCCGGCCGGCCTACTCGGCCGAGCCGTACATCCGGTCGCCGGCGTCGCCCAGGCCCGGGACGATGTAGCCGTTCTCGTTGAGCCGCTCGTCGACCGAGGCCGTCACCACGGTCACCGGCGTGCCGGCGAGCTCGCGCTCCATGACCTCGACGCCCTCCGGGGCGGCGAGGAGCACCACGGCGGTCACGTCGTCGGCGCCGCGCCTGATGAGCTCCTGGATCGCGGCGACCAGGGTGCCACCGGTCGCCAGCATCGGGTCCAGGACGTACACCTGGCGGCCCGAGAGGTCCTCCGGCATCCGCGTGGCGTAGGTCGACGCCTCCAGCGTCTCCTCGTTGCGGATCATGCCCAGGAAGCCGACCTCCGCCGTCGGGAGCAGCCGGACCATTCCGTCGAGCATGCCGAGCCCGGCGCGCAGGATCGGGACCACCAGCGGACGCGGGTGCGACAGCTTCACGCCCGTCGTGGGCGTGACGGGGGTCTCGATGTCGACCTGCTCGGTCCGCACGTCCCTGGTGGCCTCGTAGGCGAGCAGGGTGACCAGCTCGTCGGCGAGACGGCGGAAGGTGGCGGAGTCCGTGCGCTTGTCGCGCAGGGTGGTGAGCTTGTGGGCGACCAGAGGGTGGTCGACGACGTGGAGACGCATGCCCCAACAGTAGCCCGCCCCGCACTGGCGTCGACCCACGACGCTGGGGGAGAGTGGGGGCACGGGGACCCAGTGACGGGGTGGTGTGGCAGATGCCCGACCTGGAAGAACCGGCCGAGGACGCCGCCGAGGGGGCGGCCCGCACGCCGGCGGTGGAGACCGACGCGGAGCGCCGCAGGCGCCGCGCCCAGTTCCTGCGCGAGCTGAACGAGGCCAAGGCGCTGCGCGAGCGGGTGCAGCCGCGGCGCGCCCGGGCCGCCCGGATGCGCCAGGCCATGCGGATGCGGACCTTCCGCTGGTGAGCCGTGCAGGGGCGCCCTGCCCGTGACCGCGCCTCCCCCTCGGTGGTCCCCGGGCACCGGCTGGTCTTCCCGTTGCGCGCCCCCATCGCGCGCCGGGGTCGCACGCCCGCCCGATCGCGGGGTCGTTCAGACTGATGCACGACGCAAGAGCCGAAGACCTCTCCTGACGGCGTCCTTTCTGTCACGATGCCGATGGGGCGAGGCATCAGGAGCGCGCCGCCAGAACGTCACACCTCTGATCAGTGGGAGAGAGTCAGGTGTACTTCGCCGCACTGCTCGCGCGCACCGAAGACGGGTGGGAAGCGAGCGACATGGAGCTCGACGACGTGGAGACCCTGTCGGATCTGGCCGATCTTGCCCGTGGAGCCTCGGACGACGACACGGTGATCGCCTTCATCGAGCAGGAGGACGCGTGGTTCGGGATCGTCCGGATCGAGGGCGAGGAGGATCCCCGCATCTACGTCTCGGACGGGGCCGCAGCCGCCCGCTCCTCGTACGGGGAGATGCTCACCCGGGAACTGCTCGGTGACGACCTGGACGACCTGGACGACGAGCTGGAGACGCTGAACCTGGACGGCACCGAGGACGGGGAGCCGTTCGACGCCGACGAGGACGACGAGATCGGCTCGGTCGCCGCCGAGGCCGTCCCGGCCGCCCCGGTGGGCGACCGGCTGATCCTGGCGGACCTCGGCATGTCCACGGAAGACCTGCTGGCCCTGGAGAGCGACGCGCTCGCAGAGATCGCAGGGGCACTGGGCGCCGCCGAGGTCCTGGAGGCCGTCCGCTAGTGGCACCCGCAGCACCCGTGCCCGACCCCGTGGCCGATTCGGGACCCGCCCCGGACCGGGACCCCGTCCGGGACCCCTGGCGGGACGCCATGCGGCTCGCGCTCGCCGAGGCGGACGCGGCCGTTCCGACCGGTGACGTACCGGTGGGCGCGGTCGTGCTCGGTCCGGACGGCACGGTCCTCTCGCTCGCGCACAACGAGCGGGAGGCCACCGGTGACCCCACGGCACACGCCGAGGTGCTCGCCCTGCGCCGGGCGGCCTCGGCGACCGGGGAGTGGCGGCTCACCGGCTGCACGCTGGTCGTGACCCTGGAGCCGTGCGTGATGTGCGCGGGTGCACTCGTCCAGTCGCGGGTCGAGCGGGTGGTGTTCGGGGCCGTGGACGAGAAGGCGGGGGCGGCGGGTTCGCTCTGGGACCTCGTGCGGGACCAGCGGCTGAACCACCGTCCCGAGGTGATCCACGGGGTGCTCGGGGCGGAGTGCGCGGAGCAGTTGACGGCCTTCTTCCGGGCCCGCTGACATCCCCGCTGACCTCGGCGGGGATACGGATTTCATCGCAGCGCCAGTTTCCGCTAAGCTCTCTCTCGGTAGCGTGTCCGAGCGGCCGAAGGAGCTCGCCTCGAAAGCGAGTGTGGGGAAACTCACCGAGGGTTCAAATCCCTCCGCTACCGCTTCGATCGAAGGGCCCGGTGCAATGCAC
>NZ_JBHYMF010000015.1:0-65025 GCF_042742855.1 Streptomyces sp. NPDC058877
CGGATCGCCCGAGCTGCCCTCGTCGTCCTGCAGCTCGAACACGGCCGCACCGCCTGAATGAAGATCACAAACCGTCACGAGACGTTACCGAGAAGACCTCCATGTTGTCGTACAAGTCCCGGCTGTCGGCTGTGATTCGCCCCTACTGGGCGCAAAGTGCGGTGGACGAGATCACGCCCATTCAGTACAACGAGTTCAGAAAATTCGTGCAGACCAAATACTTGTACAACTACGCGAAGGCGGTACTAGGTGCATTCAAGATGATCATGGATGATGCGGTAGTAAAGTACAAATACCGGGAGGAGTCGCCTATTGTGGAGCAGAAGCGGTGAGGCCTGTACAAGAAGAAGTAGGTGCGCCGAGTCAAGCGGCAGCTGTCCACTCGATCCGTGCACCAGGCGGCCCAGAACGCCTACTACGTATGGGGATTCGCTGGGTGGACCTACATCTGGACCATCGCCTTCACTGGACTGCGGTCGCCGGGCGAGATGTTCGGACTGCAGCGAGGCTACGCCTCGCCGTACTGGCCCGCCTCCGAGCCGGACGCCGAGTTGCGCGAGGAGGCCCTCCAGCGGTACGAGTCCCTCCACGCTCTCCGGGTGCAGTGCCAGACCTATCGGGCTGACAAGAGGGCAGTGCTGGCTGCGCCGAAGTGCGACAGTTGGAGGACGATCGTCATCCCGCAGTTCCTGCACGAGATGCACCAGGCCCTCCTGGCGTCGCACGACCAGTCGTGGGTGTTCCTGTCGATCCAGGGCAAGCCGCTGTTGAGCGCGAGTTTCGATAAAACCTACTGGTTTCCGATCCGGGACGGCGCGGAGGAGCGCGCGTCCCGGCCTCGGTACGAGCGGTGGGTCCGACCAGCGTTGCCGGCCGTCGAGGAGATGGCTGGAGAGGACATCTATCGGCTGCGGCACTGGCACAAGGCGAAGTTGGACGAACCGGGCAACATCCCGCGTGTGGCAGTCGAGGAGCGGATGGGCCATGAGCTGCCGGGAGTGGAGGGAACCTACAGCGAGGTAACACTCGCGATGGAGGAGCGGATAGCTGGGTACCTCCAGAGAGTGTGGGAGAAGGAAGTAGTGGGTGCGGGATTATGGACGCCTCCTTTTCCCATACCTCTCCCAGACAGTCCTGCGAATCCGGCTCCGCCGCTGTTCAGCGGCCTTCCTGTCTTGGAGTACGAATGATCGTCTGGATCAACGGAACGTTCGGTGCGGGGAAGTCGAGCACCGCGCGCGAACTGGTCGATCTGATCCCGAACAGCACCCTGTACGACCCGGAGGTCACCGGCGGGGGGTTGCGGCGACTCCTGCCGGCCAAGAAGCTCGCCGAGGTCGCGGACTACCAGGACCTGCCCATCTGGCGCCGTCTCGTCGTCGACACCGCCGCGGCCCTTCTGGCCGAGGTCGGCGGTGTCCTGGTCGTCCCGATGACCTTGCTCCGCCAGGAGTACCGGGACGAGATCTTCGGTGGACTCGCCGCCCGTCGCATCGATGTCCGCCATGTTTTGCTCACGCCGGAGGAAACGATCCTGCGGGAGCGGATCGACGGTCGGGCCGAATACGGGGACGCCGAGGTCGACGCCCGCGTCCGGAACTGGTGCCACCGGCACCTCCCCGTGTACCGGGCCGCCCTTCCCTGGCTCGTCGCCGACGCCTACCCGGTCGACACCTCGGCCCTCACCGTGGCCGAGGCCGCCGGGGCCGTGGCCGAGGCGGTCCTGGACGGCCGGGCGCCTTCCTGCGGCATCGTCCAGACGCCCGAGCCGACCGGCGAGACCCTCGCAGCGGGAGTGCTCCTCTTCGACGAGCAGGACCGTTTCCTGCTCGTCGACCCCACCTACAAGCCCGGCTGGGAGTTCCCCGGAGGGGTCGTCGAATCCGGCGAGCCCCCGGCCCGGGCCGGGATGCGCGAGGTGGCCGAGGAGATCGGGCTGGAACTCGACGCGGTGCCGAAGCTGTTGCTCGTCGACTGGGAGCGTCCCCAGCCCCCCGGCTACGGCGGACTGCGCCTCCTCTTCGACGGCGGCACGCTCCGGACCGCCGACACCGAGCGGCTCCGCCTCCCCGGCGCCGAACTCCGTGGCTGGCGGTTCGTCACCGAGGAGGAGGCCGCCGACCTCCTGCCTCCCGTCCGCTACCGTCGTCTCCGCTGGGCGCTGCGCGCCCGCGAACGCGGTACGGTCCTCAACCTGGAGGCGGGCGTCCCCGTGGGGTGACGCGGCTCGCCCGGGTCCGTGCCGGCTGACGGGTCCTCCGGCACGGACCCCCGTCCCGGGCCGGCCCATTAGGGTCGTTCGCATGACGACATCCCTTGCCAGCAGCGCCTTCGACTCGCTCCGCCTCGACGCCGTGCCCGATCAGGACGCGTTGCGCCGGGTCTACGAACTGCCGAAGGACGCGGCCGTGCGCAAACAGATGACCGAGCTCACCGAGCAGGCAATGCGGTTGATCGGCTGCTCGTCGCTGGTCCTGGTCGCCAGCACGGACGCCGAGGGCAACTGCGACGTTTCCCCGCGCGGCGGCCCCGCCGGGTTCACAGCCGTCCTGGACGCACGGACGGTGGCGATACCGGACGCGACCGGCAACAAGCGCCTGGACACCCTGCAGAACGTCATAGCCACCGGACGGGCCGGATTGCTGTTCGTCATCCCGGGGCGCACCACGACGCTCAGGGTGAACGGCCGGGCCTGCGTCTCCACGCGTCCGGAGCTGCTGTCGCAACTGACCGCCGTGGGCAAACCTCCGGCCAGTGCGCTGGTGGTGGGGATCGAGGAGGTCTACCCGCACTGCCCCAAGTCGCTCCTGCGCAGCGGGGCCTGGAAGCCGGAGCAGTGGCTGTCGGCGGATGCCCAGCCGACCTCGGCCGAGGTGACGCTGGCCCAGCTGCGGATGCCGGAGCTGACGATCGCCGACATCGAGCAGGCGGAGGCGGATTCGCTGAAGTACCGGTACGAGTAACGGGCCGGACGGCGCTTGCCGGGCGACTCCGTCCGGGGTCTCGGGAGCGCGGTGCACCGCCCTGTCGCCACCAGCACTCCCAGGCCGGGCCCCGTGGGCGAGGTGGCGTCGGAACTCCGTGAGACCTCCGGAGCGATGAGGGACCGCGCTCGAACGGCGGGTCGCATCCCCGGCTAGGCCTTCGCCCGGGCCGCCGCCGCCTTCAGGCGGGCCGCCGTCTCCGAGGTCACCGCAGCGCCGTGCCCGCAGCACAGCACGGACGGCGCCAATCCCGCGAGGGTCCGCATCGAATCCAGGGCGAGGGCCCGGTCCACGTGGAAGACGCCGAACATCACGTCTCCCACCGATGCCACCGTGTCCCCGGCGAACAGCACGCCGTGTCGCGGCAGGTGGAGGGCGATCGAGCCGGGCGTGTGGCCAGGGGTGTGCACCACCACGGCGCCGTCGCCGAAGTCCAGTTCCTCACCGCCTTCGACCTCGTGGTCGACCCGAGTGGGTGGCGCCGCAGGTACCGTCAGGCCATGCTCGTGGAGGGGGACCTCCTCATCCAGGAGGTCGGGTTCGGGGACCGGGGCCTCACCCCTGACCACCGGCGCATCACGTCGGTGCGCGACGATCTCGGCGCCGTGCCGGTCCGCCAGTTCCTGGGCCGAGCCCACGTGGTCCCGGTGGCAGTGGGTCAGCACGATGCGGCGCAACCGGTCGGGATCCAGGCCAACCCTGCGGACCGCTGCCGCCGTTCCGTCGGCGGTACCGGCCCAACCGGCGTCGATCAGCGTCAGTTCCCCGTCGTCCTGCCAGAGGTAGGCCTGGCCGATGGAGAAGTCGAGGAGGTGGAGCCGCAGGGTGATCCTGATGATTTCGACGGATGCCATGTGAGGAACCTATGCATCCGCGCGGACCTTCGCGCGAGCCTTCGCTCTCGGCGAGCTTCGCCGAGAGCGAAGACCTGGATGGCTGTCAACCCTGCTTGGAGCGCGCATAGTTGACGAGGAAGTGTGCCTCGGCGACCGAGAGTCGCTCCAGCTCCTCGGGCGATACGGACTCGTTCGGCGCATGGATCTGGGCCTCGGGCTCGCTCAGCCCGATCAGCAGGATCTCCGACTCCGGGTAGAGCGAGGCCAGCGTGTTGCACAGCGGGATCGAGCCGCCCATGCCCGCCGTCTGCATCTCCTGGCCGGGGTACGCGATCCGCATCGCCTCGGCCATCGACGCGTACGCCGGGCTGGAGGTGTCCGCCTGGAAGGGCTGCCCCTGACCGACCTGCTCCAGGGACACCCGGGCGTTCCACGGGGTGTGCTTCTCGATGTGGGCGAAGAGGAGCTTCGTCACCTCGGCGGCGTCCTCGCCCGGCGGCACCCGCAGGCTGATCTGCGCACGGGCCGACTTCGGGACAGAGGGGGTCGCCCCTGCCACCGGGTGGCAGTCGATGCCGATGACGGTGACCGCCGGGCGCGCCCAGATCCGGTCGGCGACCGTGCCCGCACCCGGCAGGGCCACGCCCGCGAGCACCTTGGCGTCCTGACGGAAGTCCTCCTCCGGGTACTGGAGGCCTTCCCACACCTGGTCGCCCGGCAGCCCGTCGATGACGGTGGAGCCGTCCGGGCCCCGCAGCGAGTCCAGTACGCGGATCAGTGCGGCCAGGGCGTCGGGCGCGGCGCCGCCGAACTGACCGGAGTGCAGATTGCCCTCCAGGGTGTCGATCTGCACCCGGATCATGGTCATCCCGCGCAGGGTCGCGGTCACCGTCGGCAGGCCCACCCGGAAGTTGCCCGCGTCGCCGATCACGATGGTGTCCGCGGTCAACAGCTCGGGGTGCTGTTCCGCGTACCGCTCCAAACCGCCGGTCCCCTGCTCCTCCGAACCCTCGACGATCACCTTGACCGTCGCCGGGACCCCGCCGTTCGCCTTGAGGGCGCGCAGCGCGAGCAGGTGCATGATGAAGCCGCCCTTGCAGTCGGCGGTGCCGCGGCCGTACCAGCGGCCGTCCCGCTCGGTCAGCTCGAACGGCGGGCTGAGCCAGGCGGACTCGTCCAGCTTGGGCTGCACGTCGTAGTGGGCGTAGAGGAGGACGGTGGGGGAGCCTTCCGGGCCGGGCAGGATCCCGTACACGGCCTGCGAACCGTCCGGGGTGTCGAGCAGCGCCACTTCCCGGAAGTCCTCGGCGCGCAGCGCGTCCGCGACCCAGTTCGCCGCGCCCTCGCACTCGCTGCGGGGGGCCACGGCCTCGTCCGCCACCGACTCGAAGGCGACCAGCTCGGTCAGCTCCGCCTTGGCACGGGGCATCAGCGATCGGACGGTCTCGGCGATCGGGTTCGAGGTCATGGGCACGCTCCTGGTGGGTGCGACGTTACGAGGTGGGACGGCGGTCGTCGTATGTCGTGGTACGGCGAGCGCAGCAACGATCCTACGGGCGGGGCCCCGGCTACCGCGCCGTAGGATGCGTCAGGAGCAGACCACCGGTCGGATCAGGAGCAGAAGCACATCGTGAGCAGCGAGCACGCAGAGAACGCCGGTCCGGAGCACACCGAGGCCGAAGGCGCGGCTCCTGAGGCCGTCGCCGAGAGCGCGGATGCCGAGTCGGCGCGGGCCGCGGGTGACGGGGCGTCGGGCGAGCCGCCGGTCGGGCCGGCCGTCGGGACGCCGATGCCGGGGGAGTACGACGCAGCGGAGCGTTCCGTTGACGGGGCCGCGGAGGTCTGGGACGTCGTGGTCGTCGGCGCGGGGCCGGCCGGTGCCTCCGCGGCCTATGCGGCGGCGGTCGCCGGGCGTCGGGTGCTGATCCTGGAGAAGTCGGAGTTGCCCCGGTACAAGACCTGTGGTGGAGGCGTCATCGGCCCTTCGCGCGATGCGCTCCCCCCGGGGTTCGAGCTGCCCCTCCAGGATCGGGTCCACGCCGTCACCTTCTCCTTGGACGGCCGTTTCGCCCGCACCCGCCGCTCGCGCCGGATGCTGTTCGGCCTCATCAACCGCCCCGAGTTCGACGCCCAGCTCGTCGAGCACGCGCAGAAGGCCGGTGCCGAGCTGCGGACCGGCGCGACGGTGACCCGGGTGGAGCAGCACGGCCCGGCCGTACCGGACCGGCGCACCGTCGCCGTGGTCCTCGCGGACGGCGAGACCGTCCTTGCGCGCGCGGTCGTCGGCGCCGACGGCAGTGCCAGCCGGATAGGCGCCCATGTGGGGGTCAAGCTCGGCCAGGTCGATCTGGGTCTAGAGGCGGAGATTCCGGTACCGCCGTCCGTGGCCGAGGACTGGAAGGGGCGCGTCCTCATCGACTGGGGCCCTCTGCCGGGCAGTTACGGCTGGGTGTTCCCGAAGGGCGACACGCTGACGGTCGGCGTCATCTCGGCGCGCGGCGAAGGGGCCGCCACCAAGCGCTACATGGAGGACTTCGTCGCCCGGATCGGCCTCGCGGGCTTTGAGCCCGCGCTCTCCTCCGGGCACCTGACGCGTTGCCGGACCGACGACTCCCCGCTCTCCCGGGGGCGGGTCCTCGTCTGCGGTGATGCGGCAGGTCTGTTGGAACCGTGGACGCGCGAGGGCATTTCGTACGCGCTCCGCTCGGGCCGGCTCGCGGGCGAGTGGGCGGTGCGGGTCGCGGAGTCGAACGACGCCGTCGACGCCCGTCGGCAGGCCTTGAACTACGCCTTCGCCATCAAGGCGGGGCTCGGTGTCGAAATGGCGGTCGGGCGACGGATGCTCGCCGTGTTCGAGCGGCGGCCCGGGCTGCTGCACGCCACGATCACGGGGCTGCGGCCGGCCTGGAACGCCTTCGCCGACATCACCCGTGGCGCCGCCACGCTCGGCGGCATGGTCCGTTCGAACGGCATGGCCCGGCGCGCGTTGGAGGTCCTCGACCGGAGGATGGACACCTCGACCGGCATCGGTCCGGCGGGGCGGGGGGTTACCGGGCGCGAGCGCACGGCGTCCGACCCGGACGGGGCCGACGCCCCGAAGGATCCGGAAGGGGCCTGACGCCCCGGTACGGACCCCGCTGCCCCGGTCGGCTCATGCCTCCGGTGCGGCGGGGTCCTTCGTCGTGATGCGGAAGACGGGGTGTCGGGGGGCGATGGCCCGGAGTTCCTCCTCGGAGGAGTCGGGCCCGACGCCGCCGAAGAAGACCCCGACCTCGGCCTTCCAGCGCTTGAGGTAGGCGCGGAGCAGTGCGGGCTTGTCATCGTCGTCCACCTCGACGGCGGTGAACTCCTGCACGTGCTTGCCCAGATGGAGCTGTCCGCCGCCCGCGGCCCGCATGTTGTGGGTCCATTGGACGTGACCGCGGGGGGCGACGAGGTACTGGGCGCCGTCCACCGTCATCAAGTTGACCGGGGTGCGGCGCCATTCGCCGCTCTTGCGGCCGCGGACGGCGAGGACCCGGGAGCCCCAGATGCTGATGCCGCGGCGGGTCATCCAGGCGACCGCGCGGTTGAAGACGTTCACCGTGAACCAGCCCGGCTTCATGACGTGGGAGGCCGCGGGGGCGGGGGTGGCGGAGTCGCCGGTGGTGGGCTGGGGGGACATGGAGGCCTCCTGCTGAATCCTGTGGAATCCATTCGAGAGCACTGTTCTCGCCTGAGATCAGTGTGCACGGATCGATGCCCACAATCAAGAGCGGTGCTCTCTCTTCGTTTCAGTGCTCTGAAAGTGGCACACTGCTCTCCATGACGACCGTTCGAGGAGCCCGCGCCCGCGCCCGCATCGAGATCACCGCCGCCATCAAGGACGAGGCCCGCACCCAACTCGCCGCCGAAGGCGCCGCCAAGCTCTCCCTGCGAGCAGTCGCCCGCGAACTCGGCATGGTGTCCTCCGCGCTCTACCGCTACTTCCCCAGCCGTGACGACCTGCTGACCGCCCTGATCGTCGATGCCTATGACGCCGTCGGCGCCGCCGCCGAACGGGCCGCCGCCGAGAGCACCACGGAGCGCCCCCTCGACCGCTGGACCGCCGTCTGCCGGGCGGTCCGCGCCTGGGCCGTGGCCCACCCCCACGAGTACGCCCTGATCTACGGTTCCCCGGTTCCCGGCTACACCGCCCCCCAGGACACCATCGGTCCCGCCGCCCGTGTCGGTCTCGTCCTCGTCGACGTCGTCCGTCGGGCACAGTCGGGAGAAGGCGTCGCACTCCCACCGCTTCCGGACGCCCTGCGTCCCGAAGCCGCCAGGATCAGCGCCGACATCGCCCCGGACCTCCCCCCGGCCCTCGCCGCTGCACTCGTCGCGGCATGGGCGCAGCTCTTCGGTCTGGTCTCCTTCGAAGTCTTCGGCCAGTTCCACCGGGTCGTCGAGGACCGTGACGCCTTCTTCTCGGCGGCGGCCCGCCGACTGGGGCAGGAAGTGGGCCTGCTTCCGCGCGGCTGACCCGCCCCCGGCCGGGTCCGTACTCCGCCGGGAGTAGCCGCGACCACCCCTCCGGACCGACGTGCGCCCGGGGGCGGCCGGGCTAGCGTGGCCGGTATGGACGCGGGCATCGACGAACGGCGGTCGCGCAGGTCTCGGCGCATCCCACGGGAGCGGGGGGAGCGGGACGCCACCGGGCTGCCCTGGCGGTCGACCTCGCTGATCGCCGTCGCCGTTGTGGTGGGCACCGGGTTCGCCGCGCGGAACCAGTTCGACCGGGAGGCGCTCGACGCGGCCGGGCGGGGCCTGTTGCTCCTCGGGGCGGTCCTCCTGCTGTTCCGGCACCGCAGGCCCGTGGCGGTGGTGTTCGCCGTCGCGGCCGTCACCCTCGGCTACCTCGCGGCCGGCTATCCGTACGGTCCGGTCTTCGTCCTGGTCGCCGTCGCCTGCTTCGCGGCCGTCGTCCACGGCCACCGCACCGCCGCCTGGTGGGCCGTCGGCCTGCTCTGGGCCGGCCACCTCCTCCTGGCCCACTGGCTCCACCGTTGGCTCCCCCCGGCCGGTGACGGCGCCGCGCCCTGGGGACAGGAGCTTCCCGCCGCTGCCGTCGCCGTCGCCGTCCTGGCCGCCTCCGAGGCGGTCCGCGGCAGACGCGAGCAGGGTGCCCAGCGGAGGGCCGAGCGGGTCGCCGCCGAGCGCCGCCGCGCCGATGCGGAGCGGCTCCGGATCGCCCGAGAGCTCCATGACGTGCTGGCCCACTCGATCTCCGTGATCAACGTACAGGCGGGCGTCGGCCTCGCCCTCCTGGACTCCGACCCCGAGCAGGCACGATCGGCGCTGACCACCATCAAAGCCGCCAGCAAGGAGGTGCTCGGCGAGGTGCGCCAGGTCCTCGACACCCTCCGCGCCCCCGGTGACGCCCCGCGCACCCCCGCCCCCGGGCTCGCCCACCTTCCCGAACTGGTCGAGCAGGCCGCCGCCGCCGGTCTCGCCGTCACCGTGTCCACCAGCGGTACCCCCGACGTCCTGCCGCCCGGCGCCGACCTCGCCGCCTTCCGGATCCTGCAGGAGGCGCTCACCAACGTGGTCCGCCACTCGGGTTCCCGCACCGCCCGGATCCAGATCCAGCACGGCTCCGGTCGGCTGGACCTGACGGTCGACGACGACGGCCCCGCCACCGGGACCGAGGCGGGCGGCAGCGGAAACGGACTCGCCGGCATGCGGGAGCGGGCAGGCGCCCTCGGCGGCAGCATCGAGGCGGGCGCCCGCCCGTCCGGTGGTTTCCGCGTCCGTGCCGTACTCCCACTCCGCTCGGAGGTGACCCCGTGACGACCGCGATCCGCGTCCTGCTCGCCGACGACCAGTCCTTGGTGCGGGCGGGCTTCCGCGCCCTGCTCGACGCCCAGGCGGACATCGAGGTGGTGGGGGAGGCCGCCGACGGCGACGAAGCGGTGGAGCAGGCCGGGGCCCTGCGCCCCGACGTCGTCCTCATGGACATCCGCATGCCGAGGCTCGACGGCCTGGAGGCGACCCGACGCATCGTCGACGCCCCGGACCGCGGCGGGGTACGGGTCGTGATGCTGACCACCTTCGAACTCGACGAGTACGTCTTCGAAGCGATCCGCGCCGGAGCCTCCGGCTTCCTCGTCAAAGACACCGAACCCGAGGAGCTGCTGCGGGCGGTGCGGGCCGTCGTCCACGGAGACGCACTGCTCTCGCCGGGGGTCACCCGGCGACTGATCCAAGAGTTCGCGGCCCGTTCCAGGGTCCCGGCGGTGACGGCGGTGCTCAGCACGCTCACCGAGCGGGAGCGGGAGGTGATGGCGCTGGTCGGGATCGGCCTGTCGAACGAGGAGATCGCCCGACGGCTCGTCGTCAGTCCGCTCACCGCCAAGACCCACGTCAGCCGCGCCATGGTGAAGCTGGGGGCCCGGGACCGGGCCCAACTCGTCGTCTTCGCCTATGAGTCGGGTCTGGTCCGACCGGGCTGGCTGGGCTGAGGCGGCCGCACGGATCCGGCTCCGGGCGACGGCCACGGCACCCCGCCACGACCTGGCGCCCCCGTCGTGTGCACCGGGCGGAGCCCGTGGGCCTGGAAGGAGTCCGCCGCCCCGGCGTGCGGTCGGCGGCGCCCGGCTTCCTCCGGCCCCGGCCCCATCAGTCGTGGGCGCGACAGAACCTGCGGACGGCCTCGTTGAAGCGATCCGGCGCTTCGAGGTTGCTGACGTGCCCCACACCGGGGAGCACCAGCAGGTCGGCGTGCGGAATTCCTTCCTTGAAGGCGCGTGCGACGCTCAAGGGGGACCGGGCATCGAGTTCGCCCCACAGGAGCAGGGTCGGCACCGAGATCGCCGGCAACACGTCGCGCTCGTCGGCCTCGGCCATCATCAACAGCTGTGCCCCCATGGTCTCCGGCCGTACGTCGTGGGCCATGGCATCGAGCAACGGGGTGAACGTGGCGGGCGGGCCGTCGGCGAACAGCCCCGGGAGCACCGGATCGAATCGTTCCCGCGGCACCGCCAGCATCCTCCTGGCCCCTTCGACCCGAACCGCCACTTCCTCCGGGGGGAGCGAACCCTTCCACCCGGCGTAGGTGTCGACCAGGAGCAGCGTCCGGACCAGTTCGGGGTGGTGGCGGTACAACTCCAGCGCGACCGTGCCGCCCCAGGAGAGCCCGGCGACGTGCGCCGGACCGAGCTGCAGCGCCTCGATCACGGCGGCCAGAGCATGCGCGAAGTCCGCCAGGCCGAAACCGGCCGGCAGATCCGAGGAGCGCCCCGCGCCCGGTTCGTCCCAGGCCGCCACGGTGAAGTCCTCGGAGAGCGCCGAGAGCTGCGGCTCCCACATCCGGCCGTCCAGCCCCGCTCCGTGCACGAGGACCAGGGGCGGCCCGTGACCCGTGCGCGCGTAGGCGACCTCCACACCGTTGATCTCCACCGTCGGCATGTCACCAGGCTACGCGCGAGTCGCTGCCGCGTCGGGGGAGGCCGGGCCGTGAGGAGCTGCCTCGGCATCGCGTCACGCACCGTGCCCGTACGGTGGAGGCATGCACGACAGAGGCCTGCCGACCCCCGATGACATCGAGGCCCGCTTCGTCGAGCTCGTGGCGGGGCGGCTGTCGCGGGACGAGGCCGACCGTTGGGCTGCTCGCTGGGTGCAGGAGGAGGCGGCCACCTGGGACGCATCGTCCTGGTGGGCGCTGAACCTCCTCCACGGAGTGGATCTCCCCGCAGGAACGGACGGCGGCTATCTGCACGACGACGAGCAGATACGGGCATGGCTCGCCGAGCTGAGGAAACGCCGGACGGAGTGAAGCGGCCACGGTGCCGTCCGGGACCCGGTCGCCCTCGGGACGCGGGGAGCGGGTCCGCCGTGCCCGGAGCGGCTCGGGACCGCTCTCCCCGGGACCCCGTGGACCACCGCGACCGGGGGCCGTCCGCCCCGTCCGATCATGGGAGACTCACCTCCATGAACGGCAAGGCGACGACGGCCCGGACACGGTTGGACAGGGGGCGCAACGCGCTCGGCCCCGCGCTGGAACTGGTGCACACCGGTAGGGCGCCGACCCGGGCCGTGCTCACCGCGGAACTCGGCGTCACCCGGGCGACCGCGGGTGCCGTCGCCGCTGAGCTGGAGGCCCTCGGCCTCATCCGGGTCGACTCCAATCCCGGTGCCGCCGCGGGCTCCCAGGGCCGGCCCTCGCACCGGTTGGCGGTCGACGAGAAAGGGCCCGTCGTCCTTGCCGCCCAGGTCCATGCGGACGGGTTCCGCGCCGCACTCGTCGGTCTCGGGGGCACCATCGTGGCCACGGTTCCCGGCTGCGTCACCGTCTCCGCCGACCCGGCGCAGGTGCTCGGTGCGGTGGTGGACGCGGGTGCCGCGCTGCTCGCGGAGAGCGGCCGTCGCTGTGTGGGCGCCGGTCTGGCCGCCCCTTCGGCCGTGGCCGAGCCCGAGGGCACGGCGCTCAACCCGCTCCATCTCGCCTGGCCCGCCGGAGCCCCGGTCCGTGAGATCTTCGCCGAGCGGGTACGGAGCGCCGGCATCGAGGGCCCCGCCTTCACCGGCAACGACGTGAACCTCGCGGCGCTCGCCGAGCACCGTCACGGAGCAGGACGCGGCGCCCGGGACCTGCTCTGCGTGGCCACCGGCCACCGGGGCGTCGGCGGCGCGCTCGTCCTCGACGGCCGCCTCCACACCGGCAGCTCCGGCCTGGCCCTGGAGGTCGGCCACCTCACCGTCCATTCGGAGGGGCGCCCGTGCCACTGCGGAAGCCGCGGCTGCCTCGACGTCGAGACCGACCCGCTTGCGTTCCTCACCGCAGCGGGCCGGGACCCCGGCCCCGAGGTCTCCCTGCTCCAGCAGTCCCGTGACCTGCTGCGCACGAGCCCGGACGATCCGGGCGTCCGGGTCGCGGTCGGAGAGCTGATCGACCGCTTGGGCCTCGGCCTCGCCGGTCTGGTGAACATCCTCAATCCCGACCGGATCATTCTCGGCGGGCTCCACCGGGAGCTCCTCGACGCGGATCCCGAACGGTTGCGGGCCGTCGTCGCCGACCGGAGCCTGTGGGGCCGTAGCGGCGGCGTTCCGATCCTCCCGTGCACCTTGGACCACAACAGTCTGGTCGGTGCAGCCGAACTGGCCTGGCAGCCGGTGCTGGACGACCCGCTGGCCGCCCTGGGGCGCGAACCGGTCTGAGCCCGTACCCCTCCTCGTCGGGTGTCGCCCAGAGGGCCGGAAGGCATGCGCGTCCCACCGGTCGAGGGCTCCGGGACCGGTACCGTGCGCGCGGCGCCGGCCGAGCAGGGGGGCACGGGGGAGGGGCCGATCACTCTCGACGGGCCTGCGGGTCGGGGCGTCCCTCTGCCAGTGCGGCCAGCCGGTTCAGGGCCATGTGGGTGCCGAGCTCGTTGTCAGCGGCCGGAACCGCGTCGGGCACCTCCTCGTGGACGATCCGCACCTCGGTCCCGTCCTCGATCGCGGCCAGCGTGGTCGTGAGGATCATGGTGCCGTGCAGTCGGGGGTCGGACGTCTCGAACTCGATCTTCTCCACGACCCGTTCGTACGGCACGAGTTCGATGAAGGTGCCGTGGTAGGTGTCCGCCCGGTCCTCCGACTTCCCGTCGTCGCCGCCCGGAGCGTAACGCAACGAGATCCGGAAGGCGCCCCCTTCACGCGCCTCGAAGGCGTGCACCTCGCAGCTCATCCCGTACGGCACCCGCCAGTGGGCGACCGCGTCCGGGTCGAGGAGCAGCCGGTAGACGACCGGAGCCGGGGCGGCGATGTGCCGGGACACGCGCGTGGTGTACACGCCTCCCAGGCTAGGCCGGTGGCGGTGCCCGCGCACCGGCGCGGACGGCGCCGGGAGCCCGGGGACAGGGTGCCGTGGCGCTCCCCGCACCGGACGCGGAGGCCGTCCCCGGGGCAAGCGGGGGCGTCCACCGGAGGAGCGGGCGAGGCGGGGCCGTCGAAGGGCCGCAACGCAGGTCACCCGTCACTCCCCTCGGAGTCCGATCCCCGGGAAAACCATTACGCGGAGGGAGCCGGGGCGACGTAGCGTTCCCCCTCGTGACTTCTTCCGCACCTTCCTCCGCACCGTCGTCCGACCTTCCGCCGCGCCTCGGCAGCCTCACCTTCCACAGTCCGCTCTCCGAGGCCCGCTCCACCCGTTTCATCGAGCGATTGGCCGCCGCCGGCCCCTCCGACGTCCTCGACATCGGCTGTGGCTGGGGCGAGGTGCTGCTGCGCCTCCTGGAAGCAGCCCCCGCCGCCAAGGGCACCGGCATCGACATCAACGCGGAAGACCTGGCCCGAGGCCGGGCCCTCGCGGAGGAGCGGGGGCTCGCCGACCGCGTGGCCTTCGTCGAAGAGTCCGCCCTCGGCACCGATCGGGGGCCCGTCGATGCGGTCCTCTGTATCGGGTCCAGCCAGGCGCTCTGTGACCCCGAACTGCCGCACGACCCCGCTGCGGCGCTGCGCGAACTGCGCCGGCTGGTCCGGCCGGGCGGGCGGGTCGTGCTCGGCGAGGGCTTCTGGGAGCGCACGCCCACCGAGGCGGAGTTGGCCGGCATGTGGCCCGGCGCGACGACCGGTGACCACCTCGCCCTCGGTGACCTCGTCGACCTCGCGATCGAAGCGGGGTTCCGCCCCCTGCGGATCGAGACGGCGAACGCCGACGAGTGGCAGGAGTTCGAGTCGGGCTACCGGTACGACACCGAGCTCTGGCTCGCCGCCCATCCCGACCACCCGCTCGCGCCCGAGACCCGCGAGCGGGTCGACCGGCAGCGCGCGAGCTGGTTGAACGGCTACCGGGGGGTCCTCGGCATGGCCTACCTCACCCTCGTCGCGGTGGCCTGACCCGCACCCCGTCACGGTCCCCGCAGCGGTGCGCGGGCCGTCCCGGCCGGACGCGTCGGCGCCCACGGGGGGGCGCGTCCAGGGGACACGGGGCGGGAGGGGAGCGGGGGCTGCCGGGTACTCCCCGTGTCGTACGCCGGAAGCCGCTGCCCGTACGACGACCCGCCCGCGCCCCAGAGCGATCCTCGAACCACGGACACGACCGCGGTGCACGCCCTGCACCGCGGGGCGCCCACCACATCGAGGAGTTGAACCGCCGTGAACACGCTCGCCCATGCGGGACCCGGCCCGTGGGTCCTCTTCTTCCCCCTCGTCTGGGCCGCCGTCGTCATCGGGATCGTCACGATCGCCCGCCGCGCCGGGTGGCGGCGCGGACGGGGCGTCCGGTTCGGAGGCGACGGCGGACCGGACGAGCACGCGCCCCTCGCGCTGCTCGGCCACCGGTTCGCGGCCGGAGAGATCGACGAGGACGAGTACTGGCGGCGGCTGACCGTCCTGGAGGAACAGTTCGGCCGCGCTGCGGCTCCCCGGGGGCGCCGGTCGTGACCCGCTCCGCCCCGGTCGCCGTCGCCCCGTCGCGCACGACCTCCGTGGACGGGCCCGGGCCGCGGAAGCGGCCCGGGCCGGCGACGCCCCGTTTCCCGCGCGGTCGCCCGTACGGAGCCCTCAGCCCACCCGGCCCGTCAGGACCGGGCTGGCCACCGACGGGGCCGTGACCGGTTCGGCCGGAGCGCTCAGGGGCACGCCGGGGAACCGGCTGTACCCGACGTCTGCGAAGACGCTTTCCGGGGCGGCGCCGGACCCGGCGCGCGCACGGTCCTCGAAGGGGCCGCCGGCGGGCGGTGCCGTGAGGGTGAACCACACGACCTTGCCCGCGGCACCGCACGGGCGGATGCCCCAGCTCTCGCTGACCGCCCCGACGATGGCGAGGCCACGGCCGGAGGTGGCGAGCACGTCGAGGTCGTCCACCGCGTCGAGCGCGCCCTGACCGTCGACCTCGGGAAGCCGGGGATCGTGGTCCCGGACCGACACGGTGAGGCGGTCGAGCAACAGCTCGATCTCCACCGTGCACTCCTTGTCCGGCTGGGCGTGGCGGTGCACGTTCGTCAGGAGTTCGGTCACGCCCAGCACGGCCTGGTCCACCAAGGCGTCCAGTTGCCAATGTCGAAGATGGGCGGAGATGATGCGGCGGATCTGTCCGATCCGCGGCGGCAGGGCCTGGAGCTCCACCGCGTAGTACCTGCTCGGCTCGCTGATCACGGCTGCGACTCCCCGAAGTGGTCCGGAAGAAGACGAAGATTCGGATCCGTCAATGCGGTACAGAAAGGTGGTGACCGATCACGGTGTCACCACCGGTCAACCCTCAGTGAGGTGAACTCCAGCCTGAACCAGCCGTGACCGCCCCGCAACTCGCCGCGAGCCGTCGCAGCTCAGGACCGTCCTGCCGCCTGCTTCAGCGCTGCGAGGAAGCGTCCCGAGGCCTGTGCGCGGTCGTCGTGGTCGCCGTCCGGGTGCAGGGTCAGCCGGTAGCGCGTTCCGTTCACGGTCGCCACGGTCTCCTCCCCCTTCGTGAACCACGGGCGTCCGGCCCGCACCGCCGACACCGGAGCGCTGTCGATCTCGCTGCCGTAACTCGTCAGGAGCGCCAGGCGACCGTCCTCGATCCGCACTTCGCCCGCGCGCGTCAACGAGCGCGGCCAGCGCGTGATCTCCACGCCCCTGGCGCTGAACTCCGGTTCGACCATGTGGATCCGCCCCTTTCACCCGCTTGTCGTACCCAGTGTGCCGGGCCGTCGAGCCCTGCACCAGTAGCCCTCCTCCACCCCTTCCACAAGGCAGCCCTATGGATCGTCAAAGGGAACGTTTGCCCAGGTGGGAGCGGTATGGTCGGCGAGGGGGAGCCCCCGATGCCATGCATGAGGAGAGGGACGGATGAGCACCACCCACGAGACCACGGCCGGCGCTGCGGTCACCGTCGACGTCGACCGCAGCGACCCCGTGTACCGGTCCTGGCTGAAGGAGGCCGTCCGCAAGGTCCAGGCCGACGCCAACCGTTCCGCCGACACGCACCTGCTGCGCTTCCCGCTCCCCGAGGAGTGGGGCATCGACCTCTACCTCAAGGACGAATCCACCCACCCGACCGGCAGCCTCAAGCACCGGCTGGCCCGCTCCCTCTTCCTCTACGGCCTCTGCAACGGGTGGATCCGACCCGACAAGCCCGTCATCGAGGCGTCCAGCGGTTCGACGGCGGTCTCCGAGGCGTACTTCGCAAAGCTCATCGGCGTTCCCTTCATCGCCGTCATGCCCCGCACCACCAGCCCCGAGAAGTGTCGGCTCATCGAGTTCCACGGCGGGCAGTGCCACTTCGTCGAGGACTCGCGCACCATGTACGAGGAGGCCGCGGCCCTCGCCGAGCGCACCGGCGGTCACTACATGGACCAGTTCACCTACGCGGAGCGGGCCACTGACTGGCGCGGCAACAACAACATCGCCGAATCGATGTACCAGCAGCTGAAGCTGGAGCGGTACCCCGAGCCCGCCTGGATCGTCGCCACCGCCGGCACCGGCGGCACGTCGGCGACCATCGCCCGCTACGTCCACTACATGCAGCACGACACCCGGATCTGCGTCGCCGACCCGGAGAACTCCTGTTTCTTCGACGGCTGGACCCACCACGACCCGCACGCCACCGCCGACTGCGGCTCGCGCATCGAGGGGATCGGCCGCCCCCGCATGGAGCCCAGCTTCGTGCCCGGGGCCGTCGACCGCATGATGAAGGTGCCCGACGCGGCGAGCGTCGCCGCGGTCCGTGCCCTGGAGACCGCGATCGGCCGCAAGGCCGGCGGTTCCACCGGCACCGGCCTGTGGAGCGCGTTCAAGATCGTGGCGGAAATGGTCGCCCACCAGCGCACCGGCAGCGTCGTCACCTTGATCTGCGACCCGGGCGAGCGCTACCTCGACAAGTACTACTCCGACGCCTGGCTGGCCGAGCAGGGGCTGGACATCGCCCCGTACACGACCGCTATCGAGCGCTTCCTGGCGACGGGGGTCTGGCCGGAGTGAGTCGCCGGTCGAGCCGGCGCACCGCGTCCTGGAAGGAGAGCCGCACGCCCGGCGCCACGAGGCGCAGCGCCAGCCGGAACGGGGGCGGGCCGTCGGCCGCCATCGTCCACCGCAGGCGGGTGCCGCTCCGGGCGGGGGCGAGCACCCACTCCTCCGCCAGGGCGGTCACGCCCGGAGCGTTGGTCGTGTCCACCCGGTAGGCGTACCGCAGGTCGGGTTCGGAAGCCAGGACCGTCTCGTCGAAGGTCACCCCGCCCCGGAGCCGGACCGTCCGGCCCGTGCCGTCGCCCGTCGGGACGGCGGAGGAGACCGCCGTGAACCAGGAGGGCAGGCTCCCCACCTCCACGGCCACCGAACGGTAGACGGCCCTGGGCGGGGCGGCCAGGGCCGCGGTGAAGACGAGACGGACGGGCGCGGACGCGGTGAAGCCGAGTTCCACCGGCCTCAGTCGGCGTGTCATGGGCCGAACCTCCCGGGGCGGGGGAAAGACGGGCGAGCGGGGGGAGAGCACCCTAGCTGACGGATGGTCAGCAGCACAGGGGCTGCGCCCCGGTGTTCCGCCGCGGCCCCGGCCGCGGAGCGCGACGGACGCCCGGCCCGACCGGCAACCCCGCGTCCGCCCCGCCGGCCGTGGCTCAACCCCGCAGCAATCCGTCCAGCGCCCGCCCGAACACGACCCTTCCCGCGCGGGCGAGCAGTCCGTCGAAGGCCCTGGGTACCCCCCACACCGTCAGGGCCTCGGTCCACCGCACCCGGCAGTCGCCTCCCGGCGCTCCCACCACCTCGACGAGCGCCCAACCGCGAACGATCCGCCCCTTTTTCTCCAGACGGCAGACACCGGGGCGCCCGTCCACCGGGGGCTCCCAGCGGACCACCTCCATCGGATCGTCGAAGGACAGCCGCCCGATGCCCGTCCGGGCGGTGAACCGGGTTCCGACCCCGCTCGGGCCCGGCGTCAGCACCCTCGTCCGGGTCAGCGGCACCTGTGCACCGTGTGCCGGCCAGTCGGTGAGCCGCCGCCAGACCTCCTCCGGCGGCAACGGAACCGTCCGCTCCACCAGGAAGGGGCTCATGCCGGCTCCTCGCCCGCGACCACGAGTCCCGGCAGGTGCTCCGTTACCTCGGCACGCACCCCCTCGGGCAAGCCCCCGTCCGTCACCCAGGTGTCGACCTGGTCCAGGGCCGCGAAGGAACTCAAGCCCACCGTGCCCCACTTGGTGTGGTCGGCGACCACCACGACCTGTCGCGTCGAGCGCATCAGGCACCGATTGGTCTCGGCCTCCGCCAGGTTCGGCGTGGAGAGCCCGGCCTCCACCGACACGCCGTGCACACCGAGGAACAACAGGTCGAAGTGGAGCGAGCGGATCGCCCGGTCCGCCACCGGCCCGACCAGGGCATCGGAGGGCGTGCGCACCCCGCCGGTCAGCACCACCGTCGCCGCGCCGCGCCGCGACTCACCCGTGCCACCGGTCTGCTGCGCCTCGTGGAAGACGTCCGCGACCCGCACCGAGTTGGTGACCACCGTCAGGTCGGGCACGTCGAGCAGGTGGCGGGCGAGTGCATAGGTCGTCGTTCCGCCGGACAGGGCGATCGCCGTCCCCGGCGCGACGAGGGTCGCCGCCGTCCGGGCGATATCGTCCTTGGCGCTCGGTTCCAGCACCGATTTGGCTTCGAACCCCGGCTCGTGGGTGCTCGCCTCGACCACCGGAACGGCCCCGCCGTGCACCTTCGCCACCATGCCCTGCCGGGCCAGTGCGTCCAGGTCGCGCCGGATCGTCATGTCCGAGACGCTCAGGCGCCGGGTCAGTTCGTTGACCCGTACGCCACCACGCCGCCGAACCTCGTCGAGGATCAGGGCACGCCGTTGCTCTGCGAGGAGGTTCTGGTTGTCAGTCACCGTTGGGGCCGGTCCTTCCGCAGGGGACGAGGGAATGCGCGTCGGATTCGGCGAGGGACCGTGCGCGTTCCACGGCCGTCCGCGATCCTGTTGCCGACGTCGCATCTTCCCACTCCGAGAGGAAGACTCCGCAGTGTCTCCTGCCACACCCGCCCCGGAGAGCGGGGGCGCGGCGCTCGAACTCCTCGTCCACGGAGTCGGCGGAGCGACCCCCGAGTCCATGCTCGACGACCCCCGGAGCGCGCGGGTCACCGGCGACCGCACCGCGGCCGTGTATCGCCGCACCGAGGACCTCGACGCCGAGGAGCACCCCGAGAGGTACGCGGCACGCCCGATCCAGGAAGCGTACTGCTGGTCCAATCTGACCTCCGGCGACGGCGCCCGTGCCCTGTGGCTGCTGCTCCTGCCCTTCATGGTCGCCAACCTGGCGCACTGGATGCGTCCGCCCGCCCAGGGGAGCCAGGGCCTCGTCCGGCTCTACGGACTCCTCGTCCGGCTCGTCGCCCTCACCCTCACCGTGCTCTTCACCGCCGCGGCGTGCGAGGTCGCGCTCGACCTGACGGCCTGGCAGTGCGCCGCGGCACCCAGCTGCACCGACGCCTATTCCTGGCTCGGCTTCCTCTCCGTCGAACGCGACGGATGGTGGTCGCCGCCCGGCCGTCGCCTCGCCCTCGCCGCCGTCGTGCCCACCGCACTCGTCGGCCTGCTCTGGTACCTCTCCAACCGGACCTGGAGCGCCTACGAGGCCCAACTCCCGCCCACCGGTCACGACGCCCCCTTCCCCGGCGTCCCGGAGGCCGTCGGTCCCGTCGGCCCCGTCGGTCCCGTCGGTCCCGCCGGCCCGGTCGGCCTCCGTCCGGCCCTCGGGCGGCCCGGCTTCTGGTACGGGCGCCGACTCGTCGCCCGGCTCAGGGCCGCCCACACCGCAGCCGGCTTCCTCACCGTCACCACCGCCCTCGCCCTCGCCACCGCCCGGCACGACGCCGCGACCCCCGGACTCCGCGCCGTCCTCGGATGGGTCCTCCAGGGCGCGGTCGTGGTCCTGGGCGTCGTCGTGCTCGGCGTGGTCTGCCGACGGGGTCGCAGCGAGCGCCAGCTCGACCTGCGCGTCGAACGCGCCCTCGTCGCCTGGCTTCCCGGCACCTCCCTCGTCCTGCTCCTGTTGACCGCCCTGCACGCCTGCTGGCCCCGCCCGGGCTGGACCTCCACGGGCACCCTCCCCGGGGACGCCGTCTTCGGTGCACTGACCCTCGCCCAGGGCGGTCTCGTCGTCGCCCTGGGCGTCGTGGCGCTGCTCCTCCAACGGCCCCGCAGCGATCCCCGTACCGCGCTGCGGGGACTCGGCGGGCCGGCCGTCGCCATGCTCGCCTGTGCGCTCGCCGGAGTGATGTCCGGGGGAGTGGCCCAGCGCGTCGCCGACTGGCTCGACGGCCCCGCGGGCCCCGACGCCTCCGGGCAGGCGGGTGCGGGAATCGGCCCGCCCGTCCTCCTCAGTTGGCAGGCCTCCGTCATTCCGGTGCTGCTCCTGCTGCTGCTCGTGCCCGCCGTCGCCCTCGTCGTGCGGACCGTCCTCGACGCGCGCCGTCTGCGGGCCGAGGTGGAGGCCGACTACCCCGCCGCCGCACACGAGCGGACCCGCACCGGAGAGATCGCCGCCGACCGGGCCCGTGCCTCGCTCACCGACTCGGCGCCCCTCCTCGTCGGCATGGTCTCCGGGGCGGCCCTGCTCCTCGGAGCCGGGGCCGTCGCGGGTGCCTGGGTCAGCGGCACCGTACCGGGTCGGGCCTTCGGCGGAGCCCATCCCGCGGTCGTCTCCCTCGCCGCCACGGCCCAGGCCCTCGGCTCGTGGATGGTCGGCTTCGGCTTCCTGCTCTTCGTCACCTGGGGGCGGCGCGCCTACCGCGATGCCTCGGCCCGACGAACGATAGGCATCCTCTGGGACGTCGGCACCTTCTGGCCCCGCGCGGCCCATCCCTTCGCCCCGCCCTGCTACGCCGAGCGGGCGGTGCCCGACCTCACCTGGCGGATGAGCTCCTGGACCGCCCGCACCGGTGGTCGGCTCGTGATCTCCGGGCACTCCCAGGGCAGCGTCCTCGCCGCCGCCGCCGTTTGGCAGCTACCGCCCGACACCCGGAGCCGGGTCGCCCTCCTCACGTACGGATCGCCCCTGGAACGGCTCTACGGGCGCTGGTTCCCCGCCTACTTCGGCCCCGACGCGCTGCGCGCGCTGAACCGTACGGTGCGCTGTTGGAGCAATTTGTACCGGGCCACCGATCCGATCGGCGGCCCCGTCCGGGTCCCCGCCGAAGCGGGCCGCCCGGTCGTCGACGAAGCGGTGCTGTTGGACCCGGTGGCCTACGGCCGCACACACCGGCATCCGCTGCCCGAACCGGTCCTGGGACACTCCGCCTACCAGGCCGACCCCGCCTTCGACCGGCACCGGGCCGCGCTCCTCGACCGGCTCCCCCCTGCCCTGCCCCACCAGCGCGGCAACGACAGCCGCTCGGATCAGGGGAGTTCGGGAAGGTCGTCCGGGTAGAGCAGGGTCAGGTCGTCCGTGCTCGCCTCGGCCAGCAGGGCGACCCGGCCCGCGTGTCGTTCCACCATCGACTCGAAGGTCTGGCGAGCCGTACGGCCGTTGCCGAAGGCGGGCCCCTTGGGCAGCTTCTCGAAGTACGAGAGCAAGGCCACGTCGACACCCGGAGCGAGTCGGTACTCGTGCTCCTCCGCCTGCTGGCCGACGATCCGGAGCAACTCGTCCGGCGCGTAGTCACCGAAGGTGATGGTCCGCGAGAAACGCGAGGCCACACCGGGATTGACGGTGAGGAAGCGCTCCATCTCCGCCGTGTAGCCGGCGACGATGACCACCACCGCGTCCCGGTGGTCCTCCATCAGCTTCACCAACGTGTCGATCGCCTCGCGCCCGAAGTCCCGGCCCGAGTCCTCCGGTGACAGGGCGTACGCCTCGTCCACGAAGAGCACTCCGCCGCGCGCCCGGTCGAAGGCCTCCTGGGTGCGGATCGCCGTCGAACCGATGTGTTCGCCGACCAGGTCCACCCGTGACACCTCCACCAGGTGCCCGCGCTCCAGGACCCCCAGCGAGGCGAGGATCTCGCCGTACAGCCGTGCCACCGTCGTCTTGCCGGTGCCCGGATTGCCGGTGAAGACCAGGTGGCGACGGACCGAGGCCGCCTTGAGCCCCGCCTCCTGCCGCCTGCGTCCCACCTCGATCATGTTGGTGAGGGTCCGCACTTCCAGCTTGACGCTCTCCAGGCCCACCAGCGCGTCCAATTCGCCGAGCACGTCCTGTGAGGAGCGGGTCTCCGGAGCGGGCTCCGGCACGGCGACCGTGGGGCGGGGAGGGGGCACCGCACCGAGCAGACCCGTCGACTGGGTGGCCGTCAGGACCGCTCCTCCGTCGGGAACGGAGGAGCGGACCGCGCTCTCGTCGCTGGTGCAGTCCTCTGCACTGGCGCCCTCCTCCGGGAACTCGTAGCCGCCGCGTGCGCACCGCTCCGTACGGCACTTGCGCAGCAGGGTTCGGCAACCGTCCGTGACGTGGAAGCCGTAGCCGCCGCTGCCCGTCACCCGGCAGCCGTGGAAGGAGCCGCGTCCCTCCGCCGACACGTAGAAACCGGCTTCGGTCGGAGAGGTGACCGCGCACCGGTCGATGGTCGGGTCGGCGCCCTTGGTGACGATCACCCCGGTCTGCACGGAGTCGATCGTGCACCCGCCGAGGGTGCCGCCGCTGCCGTGGTCCCGGAACCAGGCGCCCGTGGAGGCCTCCCGGATGCGACAGTCGTCGAGCTGGGCGGTGGCGCCGTCGCTCACCGAAACCGCGGTGTTGCGCACCTGCGTCAGATCGCTGTCGACGACGTCCACGCGCGAGCCCCGGTCGAGGACGAACAGCGCGTCCGGCACGTCATGCACCCGGCAGGCCTCGAGGACGGCGGTGGCGCCGTCGCTCACCCACACCGCCGGGTAGTCGCCCGTGCTGTCGTGGATCTCGCACTGGTTGGCGTCCACCCGTGTGCCCGGGTCCCAGATCGACAGGCCGTTGCGGCCGAAACGGCGGACGGTCGACCGGGTCAGGGTCAGCACCGAGCGCGAGCGCAGGTCGACCGCGTTCTCAGGGACGTCGTGGATGTCGCAGTCAGAGAGCGTGAGCACCGCGTCCGTGTCCAGGGTGATGCCGTCCGCCGAAGTGCGGTGCACGGAGGAGTCGGTGAGGTGGGCGGTGGCCCGGGCGGCGATCTGGAGCCCGGCGCCCTTGATCTCGTACACCTCGCAGCCGACGCCCTCCAGGGCGCTGCCCTCTCCGGTGACGGCGATGCCGGCGCCCGAGGCGTGGTGCACCCGGCAGCGCTCCAGGCGCGGATGCGCCCCGCCGCGCACCGAGACGCCCGCTTGCCCGGCGGAGACCACCTCGCACTCCTCGAACACGCCGCCCGCGCCGTCGAGCACGGCGATGCCGACCCCGGCCGGGTTGTCGACCGTGCACCGGCGGACCGTCGGCCGTGCGGCGCCCCGCACCTCGATCCCGGCGGCCGAGCGGGTCATGATCCGGAGGTCGAGCAGCTCGGGCGTGCCGTCCTCGACGAGCACCGCGGGCGCGGCGACGTCCTGTCCCTCGACGTGCAGGTCCTGGACGGTCACGGAGGCCCGGAGGGTGAGCGGGACGCCGTCCGCGGGCGCGATCCGCACGGAACCGCCCCCGCCCTCGGGGCCGCGCAGGGTGACGGCCCGTCGGACGACGAGGTTCTCCCGGTAGGTGCCGGGCGCGACGGTGAGCACGTCCCCGTCGCTCGCAGCCTCCAGGGCGGCGGCGAGGGAGGGGTACTCACCCGTGCGGCGCCGCCACCGCGATGTGCCGGTGTGCGTCACCTGGACCGTGCCCTGTGCCATGGGTGTGTCCTGCCCCCGCCTCGTGCTTCGCCGCTGATCCGATGCCCCACCGTAGCGCGCGCGGCGTCCCGGGGTTGACGGGTCGCCGGGCCCGGGCCCGTACGAACGGCCGGACGCCGTCCGGCACGCGTCAGTGCCGGTCCGGGGCGGTCCGGAGCGGTCGGGGTCGGTCGGGGAGTGATCGAACTCGAACCCGGCGTCGGGGAACGCCGCCGCGGCCGGCTCCGCGTGCGCGGATGCCCCCTGCTCCGGCCGTTCCGCTACGCGCGCACCCCGGTGGGCGGGTGGAGCGTTCGGTGTTTCCGGCGGGGCGGTCCCTCAGTCCAGGATCTTCACGGCGTCACCCACCCGGACCGTGCCGGTGTGTTCGGGGACCAGGTTCTGCCCGAAGACGAGTCGGCCGTCGTTCTTCCGGTGCCGTGCGAGGGTCCGCAGCGGTTCCTTGCCCCGTTCGGCGGTCAGTTGGTCCGTGGTGGTGACGACGCAGCGTCCGCAGGGACGGGCGACGCGGAAGGAGACCTCTCCGACCGCGATCCGGGTCCAGCCGTCCTCCGCCCAGGGGGCGGTGCCCCCGATCACCAGGTTCGGTCGGAACCGACTCATCGGCAAGGGGCCCTCGGAGGCGTGGTCGCCCTGTGCGATCAGGGAGTTGAGGGCGTCGAGCGAAGCAGTGGTGGTGGCCAGCAGCGGGTAGCCGTCCGCGAAGCTCACCGTTTCGCCGGGCAGCGCGTACTCCGGATCGACCGGGCGTCGGTGCTCGGGCGCGTCCATGTGCACCAGCCGCACGTCGCTCTCCAGGTACGCGGAGAGCCAGGCGGCTGCGGCGGGACCGGCCGGGACGGCTTCGACGGGCTTGTCGAAGATCTTCACCGTGATCGTGGTCGAGGGGTGCGGTACCTCGACCACGAGCGTCGGGTGTCCGGGAGCGGACAGGGACACCCCGCCGTTCGGGTGCGGCGCTGCCGTGGCCAAGGCCATCCGGGGGTGGCGGCGTTGGGTCACGACCTCGTTCGCCGCGTCGACGACGGTCCAACGGCGGTCCTCCGCCAGCCCCCAGGGCTGTACCTCTGCCTCATCGGGTGCCAGCGCGCGCATGGCCTTCACCGGATGGACGTGGACGGAGCGGAGCACAGGAATGGGCATGGCCTCATCCTGCCAGCCGCTCCGGCCCCGATGTCGGCCGGTGCGCGGAGCCGGTCAGTAACCCCCGCCCTGGTAGGGGCGGTTGTACGGGTCGTCGTACGTCGAGTGCGACGGGACCGGCGCGGGGCGGGGAGCCGCCGGTCGCATCGACTCGTAACCCGTGGCGGCCGGGCGGGGCTGCTGCGGGTACGGGCCGCTCGGGTAACCGCGGGGGGCCACCGGCTGCTGGGGGATGTAGGGGGTCGGGGCGCTTTGCAGCGGCACGGGGGCCATCTGCGGTGCGGGCGCCATCTGCGGTGCGGGCTGGGGATAGCCGTAACCCCCGCCGTGGGTGGGGGAGGGCGCCGACGGAAGGGCGGGCAGTGCCGCGGGGAGCGCCGGCAGATGGGAGCTGCTTCCGGAGAAGTTGCTGCCGGTGTCGTACGCGGCGGGCACTCGGATCGGGGCGATCTGAGGCGTGCCCCGCTCCGCGACCAGGGAGTCGTAGATCGGGGTGTCCGGGAAGGACGGCGCGGTGTGGTAACCGCCTCCATAGGTGGAGCGGGGGGAGGTCATGGCACATAAGTTAAGCCCACGATGTGCTGGTTGGGGAGTCCCTATCTTCGGGTCATCCGATTTACACGCTTTTTGTCTTCCTGACCTGCCGAAACATTGTTAAAGACTGCGTTAACGAAGGGGGCATTTTCCTTGCGGGCGGTCGTTTTGACGAGAAACGAGTGCGCCGCGCATAGGGGGTGTCCGCCCCTGTTGACGAGGGTGGCGGATTTACGATCTTGAGCACGGGAAACGCAGGATTATCAATCTATTACCGAACGTAACGGAGTTCGTCGTTCTCCCACGGCGTGACGCTCTCGGTAACCGTTCGACTGCGCACCGGCACGGCCTCCCGCCCTCCGGGCGGCGAACGGACGGGCGGGCCGTCATCACCCTCCCGGGGTTCCGGGCCACGGAGCGCCTCCCGGTGGGCGACGCCGCGCTCAGCGGTCCGGCGCCGTGTCCGGTCGCGCGTACGTCCGCCCCTTCCACGCCGCACCCCGCCCCCGGTAGTGCCGCACGGCCGAGTCCACCGTCATCAAGAGGTAGAGGAAGGCGGTGAACGGCAGCAGGGGAGCGAGCCACGGGGGCTGTCGGTAGTAGCGGAGCATCGGCAGGTACGTCCCCGTCATCACCGCCCAAGCGGTGCCGCCGGCCCACGCGGCCACCGCGTCCCCGTCCCGCGCCCCGACCACCAGTGCCGTCGGCGGAACCAGATAGACGAGCACGAGCCCCGCCACCGTCCCCGCGAGGAGCAGCGGACTGTGCCGCAGCTGCGCGTACGCGCTCCGCGCGACCATGCGCCACAACTCGCCGAGCCCCGGATAGGGGCGCACGCTGTCGACCCCTTCGGCGAGCCCCAACCAGATGCGGCCCCCGCTCCGCCGCACCGCCCGGGCCAGGGACACGTCGTCGATCACCGCCTGCCTGATCGCCTCCGGCACCTCCGCCGTCACCGCGGTCTCCGTGCGCAGCAGCACGCAGCCGCCTGCGGCTGCCGTCGCCCGGGGGCGGGCCCGGTTGATCCAGCGGAAGGGGTACAACTGGGCGAAGAAATAGACGAACGCCGGCACCACCAGGCGCTCCCACGGGCTCCCCACCCGAAGCCGCGCCATCTGCGACACCAGGTCCAGGTCGTTGTCCACGGCCGCCGCCACCAGG
The DNA here is from genome assembly GCF_042742855.1 of Streptomyces sp. NPDC058877. NCBI lineage: Bacteria > Bacillati > Actinomycetota > Actinomycetes > Kitasatosporales > Streptomycetaceae > Streptomyces > Streptomyces sp. NPDC058877. The sequence goes on from NZ_JBHYMF010000015.1 coordinate 27,357, forward strand.
CGTCGAAGCCCGTCCGGCGCGTGCGCGATGTCCGCGTCCGTCAGCAGCAGGAACTCGGGTCCGCGCGTGCGTGCCAGCGCCATGCCGTGCCGCAGCGCCCACAGCTTGCCCGTCCAGCCGGACTCCGGCTCCCCCGGGGAGACCACGGTCAGCGGCAGCCCGCCGCACCGGCCCGCCAACTCCGTCGCGAGCCTCCCCGTCCCGTCCGTGCTCCCGTCGTCGACGAGGAACACCTCCGCGACCCCCGGATAGTCCTGTGCGAGCAGCGACGGCAGGCTCGACGGCAGCACCGCGGCCTCGTCCCGCGCCGGCACGACGACGGCCACCCGTGGCCACCGGGTCGGCTGTGGGCCCCGCTGCGGTGGCAGCCGTTGGTCGGTGCGCCAGAAGAAGCCCTGGCCGAGCAGCAGCCAGACCCAGGCGGCCAGGGAGACGATCGAGGACCAGGCGAGGGCGCTCATTCGCGGCAGTCTGCCCCAGAACGAGGGGGATGCGCGGCTCATCGGCTAGGGTGACCGGGTGAAGATCGCGCTCATGGACTCCGGAATCGGCCTCCTCCCGGCCGCAGCCGCGGTGCGCCGGCTCCGGCCGGACGCGGATCTGCTCCTCTCGAACGACCCCGACGGCATGCCGTGGGGCCCCCGCACTCCCGAGGACCTCACCGCGCGCGCGCTCACCGTCGCCCTCGCCGCGGCCGAGCACCGGCCGCAGGCGCTCATCGTGGCCTGCAACACCGCCACCGTGCACGCCCTGCCGGCATTGCGCGCCGCCCTCGAACCGGGCATCCCCGTCATCGGCACCGTGCCCGCGATCAAGCCGGCCGCCGCGGCCGGCGGCAAGGTCGCCATCTGGGCCACGCCGGCCACGACCGGCAGCGCCTACCAGCACGCGCTCATCCGTGACTTCGCCGGCGACGCCGAGGTCACGGAGGTGCCCTGCCCCGGGCTCGCCGACGCCGTGGAGCACGCCGACCCGGAAGCCGTGGACGCCGCCATCACCGCAGCCGCGGAGCTCACCCCGCCCGACGTCCGGGCCGTCGTCCTCGGCTGCACCCATTACGAACTGGTCGAGGACCGCATCCTCGCCGCCTTGGCGGTGCACGACAGGGACGGGCTCCCGCCGATCGTCTTCCACGGCTCCGCCGAGGCCGTCGCCGCACAAGCCCTGCGTCGCATCGGTGCCCGGCCCGCCCCCGGCGCGGACCCGGTCGGCACCCTCTCCGTCCTGCTCAGCGGCCGTCCCGGGGCGCTTCCCGCCACCGCCCTCGGCTATGCCGAGGGCCACTCCCTGGCCCCCACCGCAGCCGCCCTCTGACACTGCGGGGACGGACCGGGGCCTCCCCCCCTCTCTTGTTCCGTCGCGTGTTGCGGGCGGGCACTTCCGGACCCTCACGGACGATCACCGAGCGACTGCGTTCCGCCGCGCTGGGGCGCCCGATCCTGGGTACGCTCGCGTTATGAGGCAGCATCCCGGAAAGCGCAACCGCGACGAGCGGACGCCCGCCGTCTGGACCGGGCGCGCCACCAACCGCTTCCAGTGGCTGGCGGCGGTCGCCGGCGCCGCCTGCATGGCCCTCGGCATCACCCTCGCGGTCGAGTCGCCGTGGACCTCGGGCATCGCCCCCCTGCTGATGGCGGTGATCGGCTGCGTCGTCGCGGGGCTGCTCGTCCTCTTCGGCACCCTCGCCTTCGTCCACGTGGCCGTGAAGGTCGACGACCGGGCCATGGAGGTCCGGTGCGGTCACATCGGCGTGCCGCGCCGCCGCATTCCGCTCTCCCACGTCGTCGGCGCCGACTTCGCACCGAGGGTCACCCCGCGCCAGTGGGGCGGCTGGGGCTACCGATGGCGGCCCGGGAAGGGCACGGCGGTGGTGGTCCGACGGGGCGAGGGCCTCGTCCTGCGCCTGGGAGACGGACGGCGCTTCACGGTCACCGTCGACGACGCCGAGTCCGCGGTCCGGGTCATCCGCGACCGGCTCCGCCCCCCGACGCCTCCGGTCCCGCCCGCGCCGACCGGTGCGTGACCACCCCCGTCGAGTCATCCCGCCGGCTGCCGATCCGGGCGTCCGCACCGGTCACCCGGGGCGTGCGCCGGGCCGTACCGATCTCTCGGCGGACAGGGACGCCCCGTAGACTCCGCCAGGTGAGCGCCACCACCACCCCCGTCGACGTGCCCGGCCCCGACACCGCACCCACGCCGGCCTCCCGGCTGCGGCGGATCGTGCGGCCCGCCGCGGCCCTGCTGTCCGGATCCCTGCTCTACCTGAGCTTCCCGCCGCGCCCCCTGTGGTGGCTGGCGCTGCCCGCCTTCGCACTGCTCGGCTGGACCCTGCGAGGCCGTCGCCTCCGCGCCGGATTCGGCCTCGGTTACCTCGCCGGGCTCGGCTTCCTGCTGCCGCTCCTGGTGTGGACGGGGGAGGAGGTCGGCCCCGGGCCGTGGCTCGCCCTCGCCGCGGTCGAGGCACTCTTCGTCGCCGTCGCGGGCCTCGGCATCACGGCCGTCTCCCGCCTCCCGTGGTGGCCCTTCTTCGCCGCCGGAGCATGGATCCTCGCGGAGGGGGCACGCGCTCGCGTGCCCTTCGGCGGATTCCCCTGGGGCAAGATCGCCTTCGGGCAGGCGGACGGGGTCTTCCTGCCGCTCGCCGCCGTCGGCGGCACCCCGGTGCTCGGCTTCGCCGTCGCCCTCTGCGGTTTCGGACTGTACGAGGCGTACCGGCAGGTCCGCGCCCACCGGACCGGTGGTTCCCTCCGGCGCGACTCCCTCGCCGCCGTGCTGGCCGTGCTCGTCCCGGTCACCGGTGCCTTCGCGGCGCTGCCCCTCGTCGACGACTCGCCCGAGGACGGCACCGCCACCGTCGCCGCGGTCCAGGGCAACGTGCCCCGCCTCGGCCTCGACTTCAACGCCCAGCGCCGGGCGGTGCTCGACAACCACGCCGCCCGCACCCGCGAGCTCGCCCGGGCCGTGCAGGAAGGCCGGGAGCCGCAGCCCGACTTCGTGCTCTGGCCGGAGAACTCCTCCGACATCGACCCGTACGCGAACGCCGACGCCACCGACGTCATCGACGGCGCCGTCCGGGCCATCGGCGTGCCCACCGTGATCGGTGCCGTCATCGCCCCCGAGACCGGCAAGCTCCGCAACACCCTGATCCAGTGGGAGCCGGATCGGGGCCCCGTCGCCACCTACGACAAGCGCCACGTCCAGCCCTTCGGCGAGTACATCCCGATGCGGTCCTTCGTGCGGATCTTCAACAGCAACGTCGACCGGGTGGCCCGCGACTTCGGCGCCGGCACGAAGGTCGGCGTCTTCGACCTCGCGGGCACCAAGGTCGGCCTCGCCACCTGCTACGAGGCCGCCTTCGACTGGGCCGTGCGCGACACCGTCACCCACGGAGCCCAACTGATCTCCGTCCCCAGCAACAACGCCACCTTCGGCCGCAGCGAGATGACCTACCAGCAGCTCGCGATGAGCCGGGTCCGCGCGGTCGAGCACAGCCGGTCGGTCGTCGTGCCCGTCACCAGCGGGGTCAGCGCGGTCATCCGACCCGACGGCCGGGTGGTGGCGCAGACCGAGATGTTCACGCCGGACGTCCTGGTCGAGAAGGTCCCGCTGCGCTCCTCGCAGACCCCCGCCACCCGGCTCGGCACCCTGCCCGAGGCCCTGCTCATGGCGCTTGCCGCGGCCGGTCTCGGTTGGGCGGCCATCCGCGCCCGCCGGAACCGGACGGCCTGAGGCGGTTGTGAGCGGGCCCCCGGGGCCGTCCCTGTGGTGCCTCCGGTCCCGCCCCGCGGGTGATCTAGGGTCGGGGCATGGGTACTCCTGATTTCATCCGGGAACTGCGCAGGACAGCCGGTCACCAGCTGCTCTTCCTGCCCGGTGTCAGCGCGATCGTGTTCGACGACCGGGGCCGGGTGCTGCTCGGCAAGCGTGCCGACAACGGACTGTGGGCGATCATCGGGGGCATCGTCGAACCGGGGGAGCAGCCCGCCGACTGTGCGGTGCGGGAGGTGTTCGAGGAGACCGCCGTGCGCTGCGTGCCCGAGCGGATCGTGCTCGTGGAGACCCTGAGCAGGCCCGTCGTCTACCCGAACGGCGACACCTGCCAGTACGTGGACGTCTCGTTCCGCTGCCGGGCCGTGGGGGGAGAGGCACGGGTCAACGACGAGGAGTCGACCGAGGTCGGCTGGTTCGACGTGAACGAGCTGCCGGAGATGAAGCGCTTCTCGTACTTCCGGATCGAGAAGGCGCTCGCCGACGAACCCACATGGTTCCACCCCACAGAGCAGAACTGAACAGTAGTTCCCGCACACATGGGTGGGGGAGTCGTCCCTTCATAGGGTGCGGAGCATGAACGCCCCCACCACCGCGTCCGGCACGGTACCCGGCACCAGGTCCGCCTCCCCCCTGCCACGACCCGTCGGGTTCGTCCCCGACCTCACCGGACGCACCGCGCTCGTCACCGGTGCGGCCGGTGGCATCGGACGCGCCTGCGCCCTGCGGCTCGCAGCTGCCGGGGCCCGGGTCATCGCGGTCGACCGTGCCGCCGACGGCCTGGACGCCTTGGCGGAGGAAGCCGGAGCCCTGCCCGGAAGCCTCTTCCCCCGGCTGCTCGACCTGACCGATCTGGACGCGGCGGAGCAGGCCGCCGCCGGTACCGACATCCTCGTCAACAACGCCGGGATCCAGTTGGTCCGCCCCATCGAGGACTTCCCGCCGGACGTCTTCCACACCGTGCTCACCGTGATGCTGGAGGCGCCCTTCCGGCTCATCCGGGGCGCCCTGCCCCACATGTACGGGCAGGGGTGGGGGCGGATCGTGAACCTCTCGTCCGTCCACGGGCTGCGTGCCTCCGCCTTCAAGTCCGCCTACGTGGCGGCCAAGCACGGTCTGGAGGGCCTCTCCAAGACCGCGGCCCTCGAAGGCGCCCCGCACGGCGTCACCTCGAACTGCGTCAGCCCCGGCTACGTCCGCACCCCGCTCGTCGAACGGCAGATCGCCGACCAGGCCGCCGCCCACGGCATTCCGCCGGAGCAGGTCGCCGCCGAGGTCCTGCTCAAGGACTCCGCGATCAAGCGGCTCATCGAACCGGAGGAGGTCGCCGAGGCCGTGCTCTACCTCTGCAGCCCCCAAGCGTCCTTCGTCACGGGCACCTCCTTCACCCTCGACGGAGGTTGGACCGCCCATTGAGCGCACCCCTGGTGAAGCCCGTCCACAGGGGTGGTGCGACCATGCGTACGGCAGGTATCCCTGTGTCCATGTCCCACGCACACGTCTCCTATCTGGAACTCCTCGCCCGGGGAGCCGCGACGGAGGCCTATGACCGCCCGGTGCTGCTCGCCCGTGCGAGCGGCGCCGACCCCGAGACGCTGACCGAGCTTGAAGAGGCCAAGCAGCTCGCGCTGCGGGTCCGGGCCGAACTGGAGGGCCGACGGCGTCGGGAGGCGGAGCTCTCCGCGCTCTTCGCCACGGCCCACGACCTCGCCGGTCTCCGCGACCTCGACGCGGTGCTGCGCGCCATCGTGCAGCGGGCCCGCTCGCTGCTCGGCACCGAGGTCGCCTACCTCAGCCTCAACGACCCGACCGCGGGCGACACCTACATGCGGGTCACCGAGGGGTCGGTGTCCGCCCGCTTCCAGCAGCTCAGGTTGGGCATGGGCGAGGGACTGGGCGGCCTCGTCGCCCAAACCGCCCGCCCGTACGTCACCGACGACTACTTCGACGACGAGCGCTTCCAACACACCCGGACCATCGACACGGCCGTACGGGACGAGGGCCTCGTCGCGATCCTCGGCGTGCCGCTGAGCCTCGGCAGCCAGGTCATCGGCGTCCTCTTCGCGGCCGACCGCAGGGCCAGGGTCTTCGAGCGCGAGCAGGTCGCGCTGCTCGGTTCCTTCGCCGCCCATGCCGCAGTCGCCATCGACACCGCCAACCTGCTCGCCGAGACCCGCTCGGCCCTCACCGAACTGGAGCGGGCCAACGACATCATCCGCGAGCACAGCGCCTTCATCGAACGCGCCTCCGAGGTCCACGACCGGCTCTCCGAACTGGTCCTGCACGGCGGCGGGGTGCACGACGTGGCCGAGGCCGTCTCCGAGGTCCTCGGCGGGACCGTCGAGTTCACCGAAGCGGGTGCCGGCACCGCCCACCGGGTCGGCGGCCACGCCGTTCGCGAGGGCGACGACTGGGTGGCGTCCGTCTCCGCGGGCGGGGAGACCCTGGGAGCCCTCGTCCTGCACGGTCAACCCCGGCTCGACCCCGTCGACCAGCGCACCCTGGAACGGGCCGCCCTGGTCACGTCGCTGCTGCTGCTCGCCCGCCGTTCGGCGGGCGAGGCCGAGCAGCGGGTGCGGGGGGAACTCCTCGACGACCTCCTGGACGCCCCGGACCGGGACCGTCGGCTCCTGCGCGAGCGGGCCGCCCGCCTCCGCACCGACAGCGAGGCCCCGCACGTCGTCCTCGCCGCCCGCATCGACCGGGCCGCCGAGGACGGCGCCGCCGACGCCGGTCGTCGCGAGAGCGTCGACCGACAGCACCTGTGGTCGGCCGCCTCGCACCTGGCAGCCACCCGCCACGGGCTGGCCTCGGCCCGCGACGGCGGTACGGTCCTGCTGCTGCCGCTCGGTCCCGGCGAGAGCGCGGCCGACCTCGCGCGACAGACCGCCAGGAGCCTCGGCGGCAGCCTGCGCGAGCCGGTCACCGTCGGCGCCTCCGCCCCCGTCCGAGCACCCCTCGACCATCCGGACCGGGTGGCCTTCGCCTACGGAGAGGCCCGCCGCTGCCTCGACGCGCTCGTCCTCCTGCGCCGCTCGGGCCAGGGCGCCGCTGCCGAGGACCTCGGCTTCCTCGGCCTGCTGCTCGCCGACGGCCGGGACGTCGACGGCTTCGTGGGACGGACGATCGGTCAGGTCATCGACTACGACCGGCGCCGCGGCACCGACCTGGTCCGGACCCTGGACGCCTACTTCGCCAGTGGTATGAGCCCGGCCCGCACCAAGGACGAACTCCACGTCCACGTCAACACGGTGGCCCAACGGCTGGAACGCGTCGCCCGACTGCTCGGCCCCGACTGGCAGTCCCCGTCACGAGCCCTGGAGATCCAGCTCGCCCTGCGGCTGTACGCCCTCGCGGACGTGGTCGCCGGTACGTGACGCCCGAGGCTCCGGCGGCGGGTTCCGGGTCCGTCGCCGAACGGTTCGGGAGCCCCCGGGGCGGGGCGCAGGGGCGCACACGGCCCTTGCCCGAGACGCGGGAGGGCCGATCGGTGCCGCACCGCTGTCGGGTGCGGACCGGGCGACCGGGCCGGGCCGAGGAGATCGGCCGTGGCACCGACGAGTGGTGGAACGCCCGGGCCGGTGGCTCGCCCTTGGCGTCAGGGACCTCCGTCCATCCCCGGGGGCGGGGCGGACGGAGCGTTGAGCAGGAGGGTGAGGACCAACCCCAGCAGGGCGATGACGGTGAGGACGGCCACCGCCACGACACGGGGATCGCGGCGTGGGGACGCCCGTGTGGACGCGGAGGAGCCCGGCGTCTTGGGGAACTGCTCGTTCAGCGCTTCGATCAGCGCGGCCAGCGCGGGGTCGTCGTTGAGCAGACCGCGCTCGATCTCGCGGAGGATTCGTTGCTCACCGGTGGGGTGACTCATGGTGACCGCCGTGGCGCAGAGGAGGACGAGGGGGCTGGCGCGCGTCCGACGCGCCCTTGCTCCTTCCAGTCTGCGCGCTCGGCCCCGTGATCACAGGGGGAAGCCGGGTCGGTCCGCGACGGGCCCGGTGTCGGCGCGCCGGCGCTCCCCGTTCCCGGCAGCGCCGCGCCGGTGATCCAGGACCGGGGCAGGAGCGCTGATCGCCCCCGAGGCCGGTGGCTCCCAGGGTCTCCCACCATGAGCGCCTCCCGCTTTGTGTGGACCGGCCCCATGCCCTGCCACCGGCCCGCCCCCTTACCGTGTGCGGACCCGGCGCCGGCGCGGCACCGGGAGGACGCGCCGGAGGCGTGCGACGGGGGAGGTCCGGACATGACCGAATCACCGAGTGCGGGGCGCCGGTGGCTGCTGCGTGCGGCCCGGGCCGTGGCGGTGGCGGGGGTCGTCGCGGCGGCCGTCACGGCGGCACCCGGCAACGCGAGCGCCACGGCCGCACCGCCCCCGTACCTCACCCTGGAGGCGAGCTACGGGGCCGGGACGGTCACCAACGGCTGGGAGCGCGTCGAACGCTACGCCGACGGCACCGACGGCTTCCGCACCGAGGGCTTCCCCGCAGACGGCCGCGGCGATCAGGACGGCAAGCGCGTCACCTACTTCGGCGGCGTCTCCCGGCCCTCCTCGGGCCGCTTCCTCCTCTACTCGGCCCCCGGTTGGAACAGCGGCAGCCGCACCACCCCCGTCCTCCTCGTGCACGGCGCGAACGACACCGCGGACCGTGCCTGGGCCAACCCCGGGGAATCGGGTGGCTACGGCTGCGGTGCCGCCTCCTGCCCGTCCACCGGGCTCATGCAGTTCCTCGCCGCACGCGGCCACCGGGTCTTCGCCGTCGGCTTCGCGCACAAGCAGGGGGACAACCTCATGCAGGCGCAGATCGTGGGCGACGCCATCGCCGTCATCAAGGCGAAGCTCGGCGTCGACGCGGTGGACCTGGTCGGTTGGAGCAAGGGCGAGATGTCGACCCGCGCGTACGTGTCGTCCGTGAAACCGAGTTGGGGACGGGCGTACGCCGGTGACGTCCGTCGGCTGGTCACCCTCGGAGGCCCGAACGGCGGCTACGACTACCCCTACGCCCACGGTTGGGCCCACGACTTCTCCATCTGGCCGGAGTGCGGAGGCACCGTCAACGCACCCTCCCCGCACTCCCACATGACCTGCTACGGCCTTTACACCGCGCACCCCGAGTACTCGATGACCCCCTCCGGCGGTCAGGACAACTACCCCGGACAACGCCAGATGCTGGCCCGCTGGGACGGACAGTACGGAGTCGACGGCGCCGCCCAGGACTGGTACACGACCTACTACGGGGGCCAGGGCTTCTTCACCGCCGGCAGCGGCATCCAGGCCGCCATCGACGCCGGCTCGCTCATCACGCCCCTGCACCGCGCCGGCGTTCCCGCCTCCGTGCCCACCTACCTCCTGGCCGGCGGATCCGCGGACGTCCTCGGCATCTTCAACGAGAACCGCGGACCCAGCGACGGCGTCGTCTTCGTCTCCAGCGCCCTGGACACCACCGGCATCGCCACGGTCGGCGGCAAGGCCACCATCACGACCGCCAACCACCTCGAACTGGGCTGGCACGCCTCGGCCGTCGCCCAGGTAGCCGCCTGGCTCTCCTGAACGACCCGCGACAGGAACCCGAACCGCACCGAGGACCCACCATGACCACGCTCCGCACCCGCCGTGTCCCCACCAGCCGGCTCACCCAACAGATCACCGAAGCACGATCCGAGGGCGAACCCGTCCTCTTCGTCCACGGCAACGTGTCCTCCTCCGTCTTCTGGCACACCACCCTCACCGCGCTGCCCGATCGCTACCGTCCGCTCGCCGTCGACCTGCGCGGCTTCGGCGGCACCGACCCCCGGCCCGTCGACGCCACCCGGGGCCTGCGCGACTACGCCGACGACCTCGCCGCACTGCTCGCGGCCCTCCACATCGAACGGGCACACCTGGTCGGCTGGTCCATGGGCGGCGGCGTGGCCCTGCAGTACCTCCGCGACCGCCCCGCCGCAGTCCGCTCCCTCACCCTGGTCAACCCGGTCTCCCCGTACGGCTTCGGAGGCACCCACGGAGCGGACGGGGTCCTCAACTCCGCGGACGGCGCCGGGTCGGGCGGAGGCACGGCCAATCCGGAGTTCGTCCGGCTCCTCGCCCGGGGCGACCGCGGCGAGGACTCCCCGCTTTCCCCGCGTTCCGTCCTGGCGAACTGCTACGTCAAGCCGCCGTTGCGCCCCGAGCACGAGGACGCGTACGTTGAGTCGATGCTCACCACGCGCACCGGTGACGACCACTATCCCGGCGACAGCACGACGTCGACCGCCTGGCCCGGCATCGCCCCCGGTACCCGCGGCGTGCTCAACTGCCTTTCCCCGACCCGCTTCCGCATCGACGACCTGCACCGGATCGACCCGAAGCCGCCGGTCTGCTGGATCCGGGGCGAAGACGACGTCATCGTCTCGGACGCCTCGATGTTCGACCTCGCCCACCTGGGGGCGGCCGGTGCGGTACCGGGCTGGGACGGCACCCCGGCGCAACCCATGGTGGCGCAGACCCGCCGGGTCCTGGACCGCTACGCAGCGGCGGGCGGCACGGTGCGCGAGGTGGTCGTGCCCGATGCCGGGCACGCGGTCCACCTCGAACGCCCCGAGGAGTTCGGCGGGGCACTGCTCGGAGCCCTGTCGGCATGACGGTGTGCAGCACCCGACAGGGCGAGGTCCGCGGCGGTACCCCGGTCGACGGGGTGACCCGCTTCCTCGGCATCCCGTACGCCGCTCCGCCCTTCGGCCCCCGACGGTTCCGCGCACCGCTCCCGCCCGCGTCCTGGACCGGCGTGCGGGACGCGACCGCCCACGGACCGACGGCGCCGCACGCCCCCTACGCCCCGCCCTTCGACGTCCTCGTCCCCGACCACGAGGTGCCGGGGGAGGACTGCCTGAACCTCAACGTGTGGACCCCGGCCCCGGAACCCGGTGCCGGGCTCCCCGTCATGGTGTGGCTGCACGGAGGGGCCTTCTCGCACGGGTCCGGCTCGGCGTCCGCGTACGACGGAACCGCCTTCGCCCGCGACGGGATCGTGTGCGTCACGCTCAACTACCGCCTGGGCGTCGACGGCTTCCTCCGGCTTCCCGGCCGTCCCGACAACCGTGGGCTGCTCGACCAGATCGCGGCCCTCCGCTGGGTCCGCGACAACATCGCGGCCTTCGGCGGCGACCCGGACCGGGTCACGCTGTTCGGCGAGTCGGCGGGGGCCATGAGCATCGGCGCACTGCTGGCCACCGGCGCGGCCCGGGGCCTGTTCCACCGGGCGATCCTGCAGAGCGGAGCCTGCCACCACTTCCTGCGCCCCCCGTCGGCGGCGCGGGTGGCGGCCCGCCTGGCGGAGCGATGGGGCATCGAAGCGACCCCGGAGGCCTTCGCGGCCGTTCCCCTGGCGGAACTCCTTCCGGCCCAGGTGGAACTGCGCGCGGAGCTGAACGCCGACCCGGTCCCGGCCCGGTGGGGCGAGGCAGCGCTCAACATGATGCCCTTCGAGCCGGTCCTCCCGGGCCTCGCCCTCCCCGGTCCGGAGTGCGGGGTCGACCTCCTGATCGGTAGCAACCGGGAGGAGTTCCGCCTGTTCCTGGCCCCGACGGGGCGCCTCGACGCCTTGCCGGAATCCTCGCTGCGCGCCCTGACCGCGGCCTACGGCCTCGATCCCGACGAAGCCCTTCCCGTCTACCGGGCCGCTCGCCCCACGGCCACACCGGGCGAACTCCTCGACGCGGTGGCGACCGACTGGTTCTACCGTATCCCTGCCGTCCGCCTCGCCGAGTCCGTCCCCGGTTCCCACCTGTACGAGTTCGCCTGGCGTTCCCCGGGGTGCGGCGGAACCCTCGGCGCCTGCCACGCCCTGGAACTCCCCTTCGTCTTCGACCGGCTCCACGACCCGTCGTACGCACCGATGCTCGGCGACCGTCCGCCCCAGGCCCTCGCCGACGCCGTGCACGGGGCGTGGGTCTCCTTCGCGAAGACGGGCAGCCCCGGCTGGCCGGCGTACGACCGGACGACCCGTACGACGAGGACCTTCACGGTCGGGCCCGAGGCCGCCACGGCCGACGATCCCCGTGCGCGGGAACGGCTGCTCTGGGAGGGCGTGCGCTGAGGCACATCCGGTGAGGGGCCTCCCGGCAGGCACGCACCGGAAACGGGAGCCCCGTGTGACGTCCGGGGCGAACCGTGGTGAGTTCGGGAAGGCCCCGTCACCGAACGGTGAAGCACGCGCGCCAACCTGGTTCCCACCTCAGCGCGGTCCGTGCGCTGCCAGCAGGGGGAGAAGGACCATGAGCACCATCCGCAGAGCCGCCGTCCTCGTCGCCGCGTCCGCACTGGCCCTGACCGCCTGCGGGCCCTCCGAGGACGAGGCCGGGGGCGGGATCGACCTGCCCGCCACGCCCCCCACCGCCGCCACGCCCGCGAGGCCGACGACGCCTCCCGAGCCGACGACGCCCGCCTCGCCGACCACCGGTCCGGAGCGCGCCCTCTTCCCCTGCAGCACCCATGACCTGAGGTTCACCGCCAGCCTGGCCGAACCCACGACCAGCAGCTACCTGCTGAGGATCACCAACAAGACCGGCACGTCCTGCCGCGTGCTCGGCCACCCCGTCGTGACCTTCGGCGATCTGGACGGCCAGGCCACCGAGCGCGGCACCGCCCCCGGCATCGAGGACGCCCTCGTGCTCGCTCCGGGACGATCCGCCTACGCCGGGCTCATGGGCGGCCCGAGGGACGCCCACAGCAGGACGGTCTCCTCGATCGCGATGACCATGAACACCGAGTCCGACCTGCGGCAGGTGCCGCTCACGGCATCGACGCCCGGCCTGAACGTCTCCGACGCCAACTCGGTCACCGCATGGATGGACGACGTCGAGGACGCGCTGAGCGAGTGACCGGCCGTTCCGTCGCCCCTGCCGAAGGCGGTCACCCCTGCCGCGCACAGCGCTGTCCACGTGCAGCAGGGGTGACCGCCGGTCCTGGGGGCCGCCGTCAGGCGGCCGGTGGGGCTCCGGGCCCGTCGGCCCGGAGGTCGGCGAGCAGCTCGGCCTGTCCCGCGAGCACGCCGGAGAGGATCGACCTCGCCACCGCGAGCAGTTCGACGACCTGGGGGCTCGCCAGCGAGTAGTACACGGCCGACCCCTCACGTCGCGCGACGACCAGGTTCGCCCGCCGCAACACGGCGAGCTGCTGCGACAGGTGTGCGGGCTCGACCGCCACTTCGGCCAACATTTCCGAGACCGCGTGGTCCCGCTCGCTCAACAGCTCCAGGACGCGGATGCGCACGGGGTGTCCGAGCGTCTTGAAGAACTCCGCCTTCAATTGGTACAGCGGTGCGCTCACCCCGCCCACCACCCGAGCCCCGGGGAGCTCCCGGAAGGCCGCCATCGGGTCTGCTTCGTGCATCGTGTCCACCTAGAGCGTGTTGCCATGGGGACCATCCTCGCGCCTTTGCGTCGGTCGGTCAGTTCCGATGGGTTCCGGGGGCACCGTGAGGGCGTGCCGCGCGGCGGTACCGGCCAGCACGCCGGTGCCCCGGAGGTGGGCGCGGGCGCCGTCGATCGCCTCCGGTGTGGTGGAGAACTCCCGTCCGTGCAGGCGCAGCAGGTCGAGCGCCCCCACCGAGTCGAGGGCCCGGCGCTGTCCCGGACGGATCCCGGAGGCGATGACGGTGATGCCGCGCCGGTTGAGCTTCTCCACGGCGTCCTTGAGGACGAGGGCGCCGGTGGCGTCGACGGTGGTGATCCGGGACATCCGCAGGACGACCACGCGAACGTCCGCCACCTCGGCCAGTTCCAGGAGGAAGCGGTGGGCGGCGGCGAAGAAGAGGGGGCCGTCGATCCGGTACGCCACGATGTGCTCCGCCAGGAGGGCGCGTTCCTCCTGACCGTGTTCACCCGGCAGGTCCGCCTCGAAGCCCACCTCCGCCAGGCGGGCCTGCTTGGCCACGGCGCGCAGGGCGAGCGCCCCGGCGACCACGGCGGTGGCGAGACCCGCTTCGGCGCCGAGTCCGGAGGAAACGCCGAAGCCGAGTGCGAGCGGTAGTGCGACGATGGCGACGGTCAGTCCGGCCAGCAGGTCCCGGCGCGGGTTGCGGGCCATGGCGGTGAAGTCGGCACGCACGGGCAGGAGCGACCGCAGCGGGGTCAGGGCGCTTTTCACCGGGTCGGCGCCCCGGTGGCCCGGAGTTCGACGAGGAGCTCGTTGCGTTCCGTCAGCACTTCGGTGAGGATGCGCCGGGCGGCCTGCAGGAGTTGGGCGACGTCGCCACCGGCCAGCCGGTAGACGACGGTCCCCCCGTCCCGGGTCGACGTCACGATCCCCGAGCGCCGCAGCACCGCCAGCTGTTGGGAGAGCGCGGGCGGTTCGACTTCGACGGCGGCGAGCAGGTCCCGTACGGGCAGGGGGCCCTCCTGCAGCAGTTCGAGGACGCGGATGCGGACCGGGTGGCCCAGCATCCGGAAGAAATCTGCCTTGGCCTGGTACAGCGGAACCGTCACGCGCCAGCGCCCTCCTCGTGGCCCCGCGTCCGCGGGGCGTCGTCCGGTGCTGTGCCCGCGGCTACCTACGGGCACAGCGGAACCATGATGTAACAAATTGCAGAATTATGCAATTCATAGATCCAATAGATCCCTGTCGTGGTTGCGGACGCTGCCCCCGAGGGGGCCGTTCGGCCCCTACTGCCGCGCCCGCCGTTGGCGTTCACTCCTGGTGGACCTCCGGCCCACCGACGCTCCGGTCCCCGGGCCGGAGGTCCACCAGCAGTTCTCGCGCGAAAGGCACGCACATGGGTGGTCAGGCCGCACCGGATCCGGGACACGTCGTCGTCGTGGGGGGAGGCATAGCCGGTCTGGCGGCAGCTCACCGGCTCGTCGGAGCCGGTGTCCGGGTGACGCTCCTGGAGGCGTCCGGACGGCTCGGAGGGAAACTGCGGACGGGGGAGATCGCGGGCGTGCCCGTGGACCTCGGCGCGGAGGCCCTGTTCGCACCGCGCCCCGCGGCGGTCGACCTGGCGCGGGCGGTCGGACTCGGGGAATGCCTGGAACCGGCCGTGACGACCTCCGCGAGCCTGTGGAGCCGCGGCGCGCTCCACGTCATGCCCCGCGGCCACGTCATGGGCGTTCCGGGGGACGCGACGGCACTGAAGGGCCTGATCTCCCCCGAGGGCATCGCCCGCATGGCGGGGGAACGGACCCTGCCCCGCACCGCCGTCCCGGACGACGTCCCCATCGGTGGGTACGTGGCCGAGCGGTACGGCAAGGAGGTCGTCGACCGCTTGCTGGAACCCCTGCTGGACGGCGTGTACGCCGGCGACGCCCACCGCATCTCGATGCGTGCGGCGGCACCGGCCCTCTTCGAGGCCGTGCGGCGGCACGACTCGCTCCTCGACGCCGTTGCCTCCCTCCGGCGCGCCCCCACCGCTGCGACGTCCGACGGTCCGCTCTTCATGGGCATCACCGGAGGCATCGGTCGGCTCCCGGGTGCGGTCGCCGATGCGGTACGGGTCCGCGGCGGTCAGATCCTCCTCGACGCCCCGGTCCTCTCCCTGGCCCGCACCGAAGACGGCTGGCAGGTCCGCACGCCCGGCCGCTTCTTCGCCGCGGACGGGGTGGTCATCGCCACACCCGCCTGGTCCGCCGCCGACCTCCTGGAGGGCGAGGCCCCGGCCGCCGCGGCCGAACTGTCCCGGATCGAGTACGCCTCGCCCGCGCTCGTGACGATGGCGTTCCGCCGCGCCGACCTGCCCGTCCTGCCGGGCGGCAGCGGCTTCCTCGTGCCTCCGGTCGAAGGCCTCACGATCAAGGCGACCACCCTGCTCACGCACAAGTGGCGCTGGCTCCGGGAGACGGCGACGGGACTCTTCGTCCTGCGCGTCTCCATCGGACGGCACGGAGACGAACAGGCTCTCTACCTGGACGACGCCGAACTCGTCGAAGCGGCCCGGCAGGACCTGGGCACCGTCCTGGGACTCACCGCCGCGCCTGCGGCGACCAGGGTGAGCCGATGGCACGACGGGCTGCCCCAGTACGCGGTCGGCCACACGGCCCGGGTCGAGCGGGTGAGGGACGCCGTCGCGAAGCTGCCGGGAATGCGACTGTGCGGGGCGGCGTACGACGGGGTCGGCATCGCCCAGTGCGTGGCGAGCGGTCAGCGAGCGGCCGACGGGCTGCTGGACGCCGCCTGACGGCGAGGACGCACGGAAGACGCTCCGGGCCCCCACCGGGCCCGGAGCGTTCGCACGGGCAGGGGCGTTCAGTCGCCGGGGGCGAGCCGGATGCCGGTGACCAGGTCGGGACGGATCCGGATGACCCGGTCCAAGTGCTGGTCGGTCCAGGGGTGGAGCATCGCCTTGTAGCGGGCCGCCTCCTGCGGGTCCGTCACCACCGTGCAGTAGCCGGTCACCACGACGCTCCAGCCGAGACGGGTGACGAGGTCGATCTCGTCGGCCTCGTACGCGACGACCACCCCGCAGGCGCCGGCCTCCCGGGTGCGCGTGGTGAGCGCGGCTTCCTCGTGGGTGCGGACGATGATCTCACCGGCATCCACGAGGTGGTGGACGGGGCGGATCGCGGGCAGCGCGTGCCGAGTGAAGACGATCCGGCCGAGGGGGGTGCGGGAGAGGAGCCGTAGGGCCTCGCCGGGGTCCAGCTCGACGATGCGTCGCCGCGGGACCGCGCCGGCTTCGCTCGACGGCTCCTTCACGTCGTGGACTGCCTCGTCGTACACGGTGCCTTCCCGGGGGGTCGGTGGTGTCGCGGCCGTCGGTCACCCGGTCGGCGCGGGACGGGGCGGACGGCCCCGGTGTCCCTCAGTACAGGGCACGCGGCCGCGGCCTGGAAGGGCCGTTCGGCCCCTGTCGACCCGGCGAGCAGGCCCGCTTCACTGAACCCCGGCCCGATCGGACCGGAACGAACCGGTCGGTCACGGAGCCACGGACGTGCGCCCGGAGGGCGAGGAAGCGAGGCGAATCGATGATCGCGGCGGTGGGGCATGCCGACTTGCCCCCGGACACGCTGGAGGTCGTGGAGCGCGAACTGCGCGTGCGCCTGGAGCGTCTCGGGGACACGGCGCCCGGCCTGGTGCGGGCCGGATCCGGGCTGGCAGCCGCCTTCGGACGCGCCGTGAGGGCTTCGGGCCGGCGGCTCGTCGTCCTCCTGCCCGCACGGCAGGCGCTTCCCGCGGCACTGCCGCCGCCCTCCCTCGGGCCGGCCCGGGAAGTGACGGCCCTTGCCGAGGAGGTGCGCCTGCTCCCCTACGACCCGGGCGACCGCGACGCCTGCATCAGCGCCGACGAGAAGCTGATCACCCAGTGCGGGCGGCTCCTGGCGGTGTGGGACGGCTCGCCGTCCAACGGGGTCGACGCCACGGCGCACATGGTCGCCTATGCGCGGGCGCGGGGCGTGCCGGTGGAGGTGGTGTGGCCGGCGGATGCGTCCCGTGCGGCCGTCGCCCCGATGCCGGGCCGCGCGGGCGCACGACGCGGAGCGAACCGGCCCGGAGCGCTGCGGGGGACCTTTCCCGGCCGTACGGCGCACCGCAACGCCACCGTTCCCCGGCCCGCCCGCCAAGAGGGGGGCCTCCGGTGATCGGAGCCCGGCGCGAAGCCGGCACCGCCCCCCGACGGACCGCTCCGGCCGATGGTGCGGTCGGAGCCGGTCGCGGCTTCGGGTGGATCCTGCTCGTCACCGGGGCGCTCGGCGCCCTCGCCTCGTTCGTGCTCACGCTCGACGGGTTCCTTCTGCTCCAGGACCCCGGGTTCCAACCGGTCTGCAACCTCGGTCCGGTGCTCTCCTGCACGGACGTGATGCGCAGCGAGCAGGCCTCCTCCTTCGGTTTCCCCCCTCCCATGCTCGGCCTCGTCGGGTACGCCGTCGTCATCGCGGTCGGGGCCGGCGTGCTCGCCGGTGCCCGCTACCGCCCCTGGTTCTGGCGCGCGCTCCATCTCGGGACGCTGCTCGGCGTGGGCTTCTGCATGTGGCTCATGACCCGGGCCCTGTACGAGATCGGTGCGCTGTGCCTGTGGTGCTGTCTGGCCTGGGCGACGACGATCGTCATGTTCTGGTACACGACGGTGCACAACCTTGCCCATGGCATCGTGCGCGCACCGAGGGTGCTGGTCGCGGGGGTGGCCGAATTCCACTGGGTGGTACCGGCGGTGTGGTGCGCGAGCGTGCTCCTGCTGGTCGTCACCCGCTTCTGGGACTACGGACGGGGGACGGTGTGAGCCGGCAGGGCCAGCCCGCGGGGGACGGGCCGCTGCGGCCCGGGAGTGCCCGCCGGGGACCCGGGGGACGGCCGGGTCGCAACGGGGGCGGCACCCCGGGTCGCAGCGGCGAGTCGACCACGTGCCGCCCCCGGCCCGCCAGGGCCGAACGACCCTGCCCGACCAGGGCCCTTCGGCTCCCGGGAGCCGGTGCCATACTGACGCCCGTTCCGCAGGCGGCCGGGCTTCGGCGCGGTCGCGAAGCCGCCGTCGTGGCGGCCGTGTTGTCCCTGCCCAGGAGTACCCGGTGAAGCCCCCTCTCTTTTCTCCGATCGCCCGTGCGGCGCTCATCGCCCGTTCGCCCCGCACGTCGGCGGCATCCCGCGGGCGCGTCGACGCACGTGAGTCCCGAGGAGGTGCTCCGTGCTGACCGACGGTCACTCCACCGCCCCGTCGGCCACACCGGTGCGGGTCTTCCTGCTCGACGACCACGAGGTCGTCCGTCGGGGCGTGCGCGACCTGCTCGAAGCCGAGCCCGACATCGTGGTGGTCGGCGAGGCCGCCGATGCCCGCGAGGCGCTCGCCCGCATTCCCGCGACGCGACCGGACGTCGCCGTGCTGGACGTCCGCCTCGGCGGTGCGACCGGCGGTGACCACGAGAGGGTCGAGGTGTGCCGGGAACTCCGGGCCCAGATGCCGGAACTGGCCTGCCTGATGCTGACGTCCTTCGACGACGACGAGGCCCTGTTCGACGCCATCATGGCCGGCGCTGCCGGTTACGTGCTGAAGCAGATCGGCGGCTCCGACCTCGTCGCCGCCGTCCGTACGGTGGCGACGGGCAGGTCGCTCCTCGACCCCCGGATGACGAGCCGCGTGATGGACCGGATACGGGGCCCCGAGCCGGTGCCCGAGACGCCCGCACCCGGCGAGCTCGACCGGCTCTCGCCCCGTGAGCTGGAGATCCTCGACCTCATCGGCCTGGGTCTCACCAACCGACAGATCGGCGAGCGCTTGTTCCTCGCCGAGAAGACGGTGAAGAACCGGGTGTCGTCGATCCTCGGCAAGCTGGGAGTGGGGCGGCGGATCCAGGCGGCGATGATCGCCGAACGGCTCAGGGAGCCGCAGCAGGGGAATCCCCCGTGACGCAGGGGGCCCTCCCCGCCGAGGCGCGACGCGCTCCGTCGACGGACAGGGGAGCGCTCCAGACGATCCGCGTGCCGCCCTCCGGGGGCGCTTCCAGCCGGAACGCGCCCCGGCACTGCGCGGCACGCGAGCCCATGTTGAGCAGTCCGCCGGTCGGGGTGACCGTCCCGAGCCCGATGCCGTCGTCGGTGATCGTCAGCACGAGGTGATCGGCCGGGTCCGGGACCGAGAGCAGCACGTCGGACCGTCCCGCACGGGCGTGCCGGGCCGTATTGCTCAGGGCCTCCGCCGTCACCGCCAGGACGTGCTCGGCGAGCGCCTCGTGGACACCGGTGTCGACCGGCCCCAGGATGCGCAACGACGGTGTGAAGCCCATGTGCTGAGAGGCCAGGCGAATCGTTTCGGCCATGCGGCGGCGCAGCCCGTTCCCGGTGCGGTCGTCATCGCTCGTCCGCAGTTGGAGGATCGTCGAGCGAATGATCTGGATGGTGGTGTCGAGGTCGTCCACGGCACGGGCGACCCGCTCCGCGGCTCCGGGATGCTCGATGACCCGCGTGGCGCTCTGCAGCGTCATGCCCGTCGCGAACAGCCGCTGAATGGCGACGTCGTGCAGGTCACGGGCGATGCGGTCGCGGTCGTGCAGGACGGCCAGTTCCTCGGACTCGGCCCGCCGCCCGGCGAGTTCGAGGGCGATCGCCGCTTGGTCCGCGAAACCGCTGATCAGCAGGGTCTCGGCGGCGTCGAAGCCCTGTCGCCCGGCCCTCCGGCTCAACCGCAGGGCTCCGCAGACGGAGTCGTCCACGGGGAGCGGCACGGCCACCACGGGACCGTGCTCCTCCCCGACCCTTCCCTCGCCGAGCGACAGGGCGCGGGGGTCGGTGCGCACGTCCGTCGTGACGACCGGTCCGCGGACGCTCGCCGCGAGGCCCGCGAGCGAGCCGGACGCCGGCAGAACGGCGCCACGGACCCGCTCGGCGGCGTCGCCGTGCGCCACGCGCACGGTCAGGTCCCCTGCCGGTACGGCCGGCAGCAGCACCGCGGCGAGATCGGCGTCGGCCACCTCCATGGCCCGCTGGGCGATCAGGCGCAGCACCTCGTCGGTGTCGGTGCCCGCGAGCAGGGCCCGGGTGATCTCGCCCAGCGCTTCGAGCCGGTGCTCCCGGCGCCGGCTGTCGTGGTACAGGCGGGCGTTGTCGATGGCGACGCCCGCCGCCGTGGACAGCGTCGTGAGCACCGCCTCGTCATCGGCGTCGAAGACGCCGCCACCCCGTTTCTCGGTCAGGTAGATGTTGCCGAAGACCTGGTCCCGCACCCGGATCGGTGCGCCCAGGAACGTGCGCATCGGCGGATGGTGCGGGGGGAAGCCGAAACTGCTGGGGTGACGGGTGAGATCGGTGAGTCTCAGCGGTATCGGATTGCCGATGAGCTCGCCGAGGATGCCGTGGCCGCAGGGCGCGGGACCGATCCGCGCCACCAGCTCCTCGGCCATGCCCACCGGTAGGAACTGGGAGAGCTTCTGCCGGTCGTCGATGACGCCGAGCGCCCCGTACTCGGCGTCGGTGAGGCTGACGGCCGCCTCCACGATGCTCCTCAGCACCTGCGGGAGTTCGAGGTCCCGACCGAGGTCCAGCACGGCGGCGAGCAGGCCGTGCATCCGGTCCGGCACGTCGATGCGGGGCCAGGGCTGGCGCGCGTGCGGCGTGGTGTCAGACATGCGTGCTGTCGGCTCTCGTGAGGGAGGGGTCCGTCCGGAACGGGCGTGTTCCCGGCAGCGTACGTGCGCGAAGGAGCCGGGGGTGAGGGCCGTTCGGCCCTGCGCCCCGGTGAGCGGGAGGACTGTTCGGCTCTATCGGGCCCCGGGCACCCTCCGACGATCATGTGTCGGCGGCCGGGAAGCGGCTCCGGACATCCCCCGTGTGAGGACGCTTCCCGGCCCATCGGCAACACACGCGGAAGTGGAGGTCGTCGTCCGGTGGACGAGGCACGCAGCATGCAGACCAGGACAGGGGAGCACCGTCCCCCGATGCCCACCGGAGGGGACCCGGTCCGACCGGCCCGACCCTCGTGGGTGGGGTGGCTGACGACCACCGACCACAAGCAGATCGGCACGCTCTACCTCTGCTCCGCCCTCTTCTTCTTCGTCATCGGGGGTGTCATGGCCCTGATGATGCGTGCCGAGCTGGCGCGCCCCGGTACGCAGATCATGTCGAACGAGCAGTTCAACCAGGCGTTCACGATGCACGGCTCGATCATGTTGCTGCTCTTCGCGATGCCGCTGTTCACCGGATTCGCGAACTGGATCATGCCGCTGCAGATCGGCGCGCCCGACGTGGCGTTCCCGCGGCTGAACATGCTGGCGTACTGGCTCTACCTCTTCGGCTCGCTGATCGCCGCCGGCGGTTTCCTCACGCCCGGCGGGGCCGCGGACTTCGGCTGGTTCCTCTACGCGCCGCTCTCGGACGCCGTCCACTCGCCCGGCCTCGGAGCCGACCTGTGGATCATGGGCGTCGCCCTGTCGGGCTTCGGGTCGATCGCCGGTGCGGTCAACTTCATCACCACGATCATCTGCATGCGCGCTCCGGGCATGACGATGTTCCGGATGCCGATCTTCACCTGGAACGTGCTCCTCACGTCCCTGCTCGTGCTGATGGTCTTCCCGGTCCTGGCGGCGGCCCTCTTCGCCCTCGAATGCGACCGGAAGTTCGGCTCCCACGTCTTCGACGCGGCCAACGGCGGGGCCCTGCTCTGGCAACACCTCTTCTGGTTCTTCGGACACCCAGAGGTCTACATCCTGGCCCTACCGTTCTTCGGCATCATCTCCGAGGTCATCCCGGTCTTCAGCCGCAAGCCGATGTTCGGCTACATCGGCCTGGTGGCCGCGACGATCGCGATCGCCGGTCTGTCCGTGACCGTGTGGGCGCACCACATGTACGTCACCGGTGGCGTGCTCCTCCCGTTCTTCTCCTTCATGACGTTCCTCATCGCCGTACCGACCGGCGTGAAGTTCTTCAACTGGATCGGAACGATGTGGAAGGGCTCCCTGTCCTTCGAGACCCCGATGCTCTGGGCCGTCGGCTTCCTCATGACCTTCACCTTCGGTGGTCTGACCGGCGTCATCCTGGCCTCGCCCCCGATGGACTTCCACGTCTCCGACTCGTACTTCGTCGTGGCGCACTTCCACTACACCCTGTTCGGCACCGTCGTGTACGCGATGTTCGCCGGCTTCCACTTCTGGTGGCCGAAGTTCACCGGCAAGATGCTCGACGAGCGGCTCGGCAAGATCACCTTCTGGACCCTCACGGTGGGCTTCCACGCCACCTTCCTGGTGCAGCACTGGCTCGGCGCCGAGGGCATGCCGCGCCGCTACGCCGACTACCTGGACGCCGACGGCTTCACCACGCTCAACACCGTCTCCACCGTGGGTTCCTTCCTCCTCGGCCTCTCCTTCCTGCCGTTCTTCTACAACGTCTGGAAGACCGGCCGGTATGGCAAGAAGGTCGAGGTCGACGACCCGTGGGGCTACGGCCGCTCGCTGGAGTGGGCGACCTCCTGCCCGCCGCCGCGGCACAACTTCCTCACCCTGCCGCGGATCCGCTCCGAATCCCCGGCGTTCGACCTGCACCACCCCGAGATCGCGGCCGTCGACCGGTTGGAGAACCAGTCCCCCGACCGGCCCGCGGACGAGCCCGCTGGACACCCCGAGGACCGGTCCGCGCACGGCGTCGAGCGCCCCGCCGACGAGACGGTGACGCCCCGGTGACCGCCGCCGTGTTCGCCCTGGGCATCGGTGCCGTGACCGCCTCCGGGTGCGTCTGGTACGTTCCGGCACTCGTCGACCTGCGTGCGGGAGCCGACCGTCCCGCCTCCCGCCGCCTGGCCGCGACGGCGTGCGTCACCGGTTGGGCCACGGCCGCCGTGACCGCCCTGCTGCTCTTGGCAGGAGCCCCCGGCCCGCTGGTGCTCGCGGGGGTGGTGGCCGGTGCTGCCGCCAGCGTCACGGTGCGGGTCGGCGCGGCGGTACGGCGCCGGCGCGAGGAGCGGGAGGACGCGGTCTGCTGGGCGGCCCTGGCCCCCACCCCGCCCCGGGCGTCCCCTCGCCCCGAGCCGTACGCCTTCGCCCGCAGAACCGTTGCTGCACTGGCCGCAGCCGTGGTTCTCGCCCTGCTCTTGATCACTCCGGTACGGGCGGGCACGGCGGAGGAAAGGGCCGAACGGCCCTGCCCGATGGGGCCGGACGCCGGCGGGCCGGCGGTGCCAGACTGCGCCGGGGCCGGGGCGGAGCCGCGGCAGGCACGGCAGTAGGAGAGAACCAGCACGTGAGCACCACAGGCGAGACGTACGACGAGTACCATGCGCTCCTCGCGCGCCAGGACGCGATGCGGCTCCGGGAGCGCTTGCTCCGACCGGGGGGAGCGGAAAGGCCGGTGGAGTCCGGGGACTTCTACGACGGGGCCGGAGACCAGGAGGTGATCAGGCGGTACCTGCCCCTGGTGACGCCCTTCAGTGACCTCATCGACCGCCTCTACCGGGCAATGTTCGAGCAACACCCTTATTTGCGCGGGTTGTTCCCTGAATCGATGGACTTCCAGCGGGCCCATCTGGAGCGGGCCTTCTGGTACTTGATCGAGAACCTGGACCGGCCGGACGAGGTGGCCGGGTTCTGCGCCCGGCTGGGGCGGGACCACCGCAAGTTGGGCGTGCGGCCGGTGCACTTCGAGGTGTTCGAGGAGGCACTCGTCACGGCCCTCCGCCGCAGTGCGGGCGACCGCTGGGCCGAGGAGGCCGAGTGGGCCTGGGTGCGCATGGTGAGGTTCGCCGTCGCCGCCATGGTCGACGGGGCGCGCGAGGCCCTGGCCGAGCCCGCCTACTGGAACGCGACGGTGACGGAACACGAGGTGCGCGGCCCCGACGTCGCCGTCCTCCGGGTCCGCACCGCGGAACCGTTCCCCTACCGGGCGGGGCAGTACGCCCGGCTCGAATCCCCGCTGCTGCCGCAGGCGTGGCGGCCGTACTCCGTTGCCTGCGCACCCCGGGAGGACGGGGAGTTGGAGTTCCACGTCCGTCGTACCGGGCCGGACGGGGTCAGCGACGCACTGGTGGCCCGCACCGGGGTCGGCGACCGGCTGCGGCTCGGACCGGCACAGGGGGCCATGACGCTGGACGACGCTCCCCCCGGTGACGTGCTGATCGTGGCCGGCGGAACCGGCTGGGCCACTGCCAAGGCGCTGCTCGACGACCTCGCCGTACGTCGTTCGGGGCATCGGCGCGCCCATCTGTTCCTCGGCGCCCGGACCTTGGACGACCTGTACGACACGGCCTCCCTCGCCGAGCTGGAGACGCGCCACCCCTGGCTGCGCGTCGTCCCGGTGGTCGGTGAGGGCCTCGGCACCGATGAGGAGGCCTCGATCGCCGCCGTGGTGGCCCGACACACCGACTGGTCCGGCCACCTCGCCTATGTGAGCGGTCCACCGGCCATGGTCGCCGCCACCGTGCGGCGCCTCACGGCGAGGGGAATGCCGGCGGACCGCATCCGCCACGATCCGATCGACCAGACGACGGGGAGGACGCCCGCGGACCGCTTGCCGGACCCGTTGTCGCCGGCAGTGCGCCGCAGGCCGTTGGGGGCCAGGGCCCGCTGATGCCCCGTGCGCCCGGAAACGATGCCCCCGTGAGCGTGGAAACGGATCTTACGGGAGCCCCGTCGGGCCTCTAGCGTGGCCGCATGACCAGGATGACCAACGCGCGCTCGGGTGGGGCAAGTCCGTCACGACCGCGGTTGGTGACGCGGCCCCTCTTGCTCCGCTTCGTCTCGATCATCGGTGCCGCGACGAGCTTCTACCTGCTCCTGTCAGTGGTCCCCCTTTACGCCGAGGCGAGCACCGGACACCACGGCGGTGTCGCCGGGCTCGCCACGGGCGCGCTGCTGTTGGCCACGGTCGGGGGCGAGGTGCTGACCCCCCGCTTCGTCTCCCGCTTCGGCTACCGTCTGGTCCTGGGGATCGGACTGGTGCTCCTCGGCGCGCCCGCGTTGGTGCTGATCGTCAAAGGAGGCGCCCTCTGGATCACGGCGGTCTGTGTGCTGCGTGGTCTGGGCTTCGCGTGCACGGTCGTCGCGGGGGGTGCACTGACGGCGTCGCTCGTTCCGCCCGAACGTCGCGGCGAGGGCCTCGCGCTGGTCGGCATCGTGACCGGGGTGCCCGCGTTGGTGGCGCTGCCACTGGGCGTGTGGCTCGCGGCGCACGTGGGGTACGGGCCGGTCTTCGCGGCCGGAGCCGTCGCTTCGCTCGTGGCGGTGCTGTCCGTGCCGGGCCTGCCGGACCGGGAACCCACCCCCGGGCCGTCGATCGGCATGACGGAAGGATTCCGCACGGCGGCGCTCCTCCGGCCCGCGGTGGTCTTCGCGGCCACCGCCCTCGCCGCCGGAATCATCGTCACCTTCCTTCCCCTCGCCGTCCCGTCGGCCTCGGCAGGCGTCATCGCAATGGCCCTGTTCGGCCAGTCGGCGACCTCCACGGGGGCCCGTTGGGTCGCCGGACGGTACGGGGACCGTCACGGCCAGGCCACACTGCTGCTGCCCGGCCTTGCCGTCGCAGTCGCGGGAACGCTGCTCACTGCCCTGACCCGGAGCCCGGTCGCCGTCGTCGTCGGGGTGGCGCTGTTCGGCATCGGCTTCGGAATCACCCAGAACGTCACACTGACCTTGATGTACGCCCGTGTCCCGCTGTCCGGCTACGGCACGGTCAGCGCCCTGTGGAACCTCGCGTTCGACGCGGGCATGGGCGCCGGGGCCGTCGGCTTCGGGGTGCTCGCCGCTCAGACCGGCTATCCATGGGCCTTCGTGGTCACCGCCGCCCTGATGTCGCTGGCCCTCGTCCCGGCCGTACGGGACCGTCGGGCGACCTCCGTGCCCTGAGGACCGACCGGACGGCCCCGGTGGTCCGCCGGCACGACCGACCGGACCACCACGAACACACCGGCGTCTTACTGGTCTTTTCGTTGGTTTCGTGGGTGTGGCGGCTGTGTCGGTGGGACCCTGGCGCGGTGTCTTTGAAGTCTTCGCCTGTTGTTCCTCCTTTGGCACGGCCGTAGTTGGCTGAGGCCCGGCGTGTGCGGGCGGCCGAGCTGTTCGACTGGAGCTCGGGCAGCATCGAGGGCGCCGTCAACCGCATCAAGAAGATCAAGCGACAGCTCTACGGTCGGGCCGGATTCGTACTCCTGCGCAAACTGATCCTGCTCCCATGGCACTCCGAGACGCCACTCAAGATCTGCGCCAGAACCGAGAGGCAGGGACACCGGCTGCGGCGGACATGCGGATCCAGGCCCAGGCAGGTGCCCAGCCGTGGCAGGATGACCTCATGTTGATCCGAAAGGGCGATGCCGCGTAGGCGTCCCAAGGCCGTCCGTGCAGAGCGGTGGCGGCCACGATGGCAGTATCCGGTCCTGAGGGTCCCCGGCGTCTCCGCGCGGACTCGTGCAGCGATCCGCCGGGTCGAAGACCAGGAGATGCAGCCCAACGCGGTCGCGATTGCGCTCTCTCGCTTCGAGTGGGCCTTCAAGCGGTCTGGTCGCTACCTGAACGCCTCCGAGGCCTGTTCGCCCGGGATGGAGGTGGAAGACGCTCGTGACGATCTGGAGCAGGCGGTGCTGCGCCTCCCTTCCGGAGCCCAAAGGGACTTGGGACGGCTGATCGCGCGCATCGACGCGGAATTCGAGCGCCGCACCTTGCCGGAACCCCACCACATCGAGTTGGCGGTGTTCGGCTGGTGGTGGACCAGAACGCGTGAACGCTGACGGGCCTCGGACTCGTGCCCCCCGCAATCGAACAAAGTCGTCACTCTCCGCGACGGTTCCCAAGATCTGTGCCAGAACCCCCTACTGCTCGACAAGGCCAGCCGTACGGCGGGAAGTGGGGCGACCTGCCGGCCGGCTCGCTGATGACCCACATCGTCGCCGCCGACACCCTTCTACTTCATGGAGGAGGTGACCGCCCGGCTCGGGTGGGTTGTGGGAGCCGCGTGAGGCGACCCCGGGCCGCCGACCCGTGAGGGACGTCGCGGGCATCGACCGGCGGCTCATCGGCTGGCAGCCGACCCGCCGCCAGTAGATCGAGGACGCGCTGGCCATCCTCACCGCCCGGTACGAGGAGGAGCAGGGGCACGCGCCGGGGGAGCGGGCCAGCTACGCGTTGGCCCGCCAGGCCGCCGACCAGAGCCGTCCGCCCAAGCGCACCGAGCTGCTGTCGCTGACCGATTTGCGGATGTGGCGGCGTGCCTCGGCGATCACCGCGTTCGGCGCCTGCACCGTCTGTCGACTCGCCGAGTGGGCGCGGGCGGCAGCCGCGGCGGTGTTGTCGCGGGTGCGGCCGGGGCGGGCCGTTGGTTAGGGGGCGTCGTCATTGCCGCAGGTCGGCCGGGGGAGTGGCCCGGCCGTCCATCAGCGTCACTGATGACAGTTGATACCTTCGCAAAGGTTTTTATTTCATGGGTCCATGACCGCATCCACCAGCTCCACTCCGGAGTCGGCTTCACTGCCGACTCACTCCGGGGCCCACCCGGACGGCAGGACCCCCCTCGCCGATGCCGTGCTGGCAGTCGCCCGACGTGACATCGCCACGTTCCACGCGCTGCCCCTCTCGCACGGCCGGTCTATCCGCGACTCCCACATGCGGGAGACCTACGAGGCGCTCTTCGGCGTCGCGCAGCTCGCGGCCGACGTGTCCTACAGCGGCACGATGCTCGACTCCTTCTTCCGGCCCCGGGGCCCGCTCCGCGAGGCCCAGCGCCTCGCGACCCGCAGCTTCGGCGCCGACGCCACCTTCTTCCTCTCCGCCGGCACGAGCACCGCCAACCGGGTCGCCCTGACCGCGCTGACCCAGCCCGGCTCCCGGGTCCTCGCGGACCGCTCCTGCCACCAGTCGGTGCACTTCGCCCTCAACTCGCTCGGCGTCCAGGTCGCGTACGCCCCCATGCAGCGCTGCTGTGACGGCTGCCCCCGGACGTACGCCGACCTCCCCCGGCTCCTGGAGATGTTCCGCGCCGCCGCCGCCGAGGGCCGGCCCTTCGACACCGTCGTCCTCTCCGCCGTCTCCTACGACGGCGTGCGGTACGACCTGCCGACCGTCCTCGCCGAACTCGCCGCCGTCCACCCCACCGTCTCCGTCCTGGTCGACGAGGCCTGGGGCGCCGCCCACCGCTTCCACCCCCGGCTGCGCCCGCTCACCGCCCTGCACGCCGTCGAGACGCTGCGCGCCGCCGATCCCCGCTTCGCCCTGAACGTGGCCGTCACCCACTCCGCGCACAAGTCGATGTCGGCGCTCCGCCAGGGTTCCTACCTGCACCTCATCGGCGACGGCGAGGCCCAGGAGCGCACCGCACAGGCCCTCTTCCAGCACCACACCACCTCGCCCAGCTGGCCCGTGCTCGCCAGCCTGGACCTGGCCCGGCTCCAGGCCGAGACCGAGGGCGAGGCGCTCCTCGGTCGCTCCCTCGGGCTCGCCAGCACCCTGCGCGTCGAACTCGCCACCGACCCGCGGCTCTCCGCGTACCGCCCGCTCGGCCCCGACGGCCACCTCGCCGACGCCGCGCAGCTCGTCAGCGACGACCCCACCCGGGTCCTCGTCGACATCAGTGCCCTCGGCATCACGGCGGCCGACTTCCGCCGGATGCTCTTCGACGAGTACGCGCTGTACGTGGCGAGGGAGAGCGGCGACGCCGTCCTCTTCCACATCCACATCGGCGTGGACGAGGCCACCCTGCTGCGCCTGCTGGACGCCCTGCGCACCATCCAGCGCACCTACCGGAGCGCCTCCGCGGCCCTGTCCACGGGCACCTCCGAGCACTTCATCATCGCCTACCCGCCCGGCATCCCCATCACGGTGCCCGGCGAGAAGCTCTGCGAGCGGACGCTCAGTCACATCGACGAGCTGCGCTCCAGCGGCTGCGAGATCTACACGCTGCGGAACCCCACCGTCTCCGCCCGTGAACTCGCCGTCCAGGCCGCCGCCACCGGCTCCGTGCCGGCCACCGCCGACCACCTGACCGGTGAGAAGCCCACCGCCCGGCAGCTCGCCGGCGCCGCCGCCGCGATCGCCGCCACCAGCACCACCGCGGCCACCGTCAGCGCCGCCGCCACCGCCGCCACCAGCTGATCCGCCCACCGATCCCGAGGGGGAACTCATGATCAAGATCGCGGACATCCGCAAGCACGCCGCCCGCTGGCCCCAGCGCGTCGCCGTCGTCGACGGTGAGACCCGCATGACCTGGGCGAGCTTCGCCGACAAGGTCAGCCGGGTGGCCTGCGCCATCCAGGACCTGCTGCCCGAGGCCCGGCCCGCCCGCGCGGTCTTCCTCGCCGAGAACAGCTGGGAGCTCGTGGTCTCCATGGCCGCCGTCAGCTCCCTCGGCATCCCCTGCGTCGGACTCGACTACACCGCGGGGCCGGTCGCCACCACCGCCGCGCTCGACCAGCTGGAGCCGACCGTCGTGATCACCTCGCGGGCCCACCGGGCCCTCGTCGAGGAGTGCGGCTGGCCGAACGGCAGGGACATCCTCGACATATCCATCGACAGCGAGCCCGTGGGCCTGCCCGACGGCCAGACCGTCTCCGTCAGCTTCGTCGACCTCCTCGTGTCGGCGCCGGGCGACCCGCAGCCGGTGGAGCAGCCCTTCGAGGCCTTCTCCTTCACCTCCGGCACCAGCGGCGTCCCCAAGATGGTCGTCCGCCGCACCTCCTTCGAGGCCCGCCGCTTCGCCGACCTCGTCGACCAGTACGCCTTCGACGAAGAGGACGTCCACCTCGTCACCGTGCCGCTCTACCATGCCTCCGGGCCGGGCTGGGCGCGCATCTTCCTCACCCTGGGCGGCACCGTCGTCCTCGGCCCGTACGACGACGCCGATGAGCTCATCCGCATCATCCAGGACGAGGGCGTCTCCACCACCCTCATGGTGCCGCCCGTCCTGGCCCGGGTCGTCGCCCACCCGAAGTCGGAGCACCTGCACAAGACCTCCCGCCTGCACTTCGTGCTCTCCGGCGGCAGACACCTCAACCGATGGGTCATCAACAACGCCTGGGACCGGCTTGGTCCGGTGCTCCACCTCTACTACGGGACGACCGAGACCGGCGTGAACGTCATGATCGGCCCCGAGGAGCTGCACGTGGCGCCCTGCCGCTCGGGCCGCCCCATGCCCGGCAACACCGTCGTCGTCCTCGACACCGACGGCAGGCCGCTGCCGAAGGGCAGCCGGGGCCGGGTCGCCATCGCCAGCTATCAGCTGATGGACAGTTACGCGACGAGCGAGCCCGACTTCATGACGCTCGACTACGGCGGCCGTACGCAGCGCTTCCTGCTCACCGGTGACAGCGGGCTCGTCGACGAGGCGGGCCGGCTCGAACTCACCGGTCGCAACGACGGTGTCGCCAAGGCCGAGGCGGGCAAGCCGCTCGACGTCAACATCTTCGGTCTCGAAGCCGACTTGATGGACCTTCCCTGCGTCCGGGAGACCGCTGTCCTGCGGACGCGCCTGCCCGATGTCGGCGAGGTGCTCGTGGTGCCCTTCACCCCGGTCGCGCCCGAGCGGCAGGAGAGCGGGTACCGGGCGGTCAGCGCCGCCTGCACCCGCCGGGTGCCCTGCCTTCCGGCGTACGTCGTCCCCGTCGACGCCATCCCGTACAGCCCGACCGGCAAGGTCCGGGCCGCCCAGCTCCTGGAGTCGGTCCTGCCGCTGCTCGACATCGAGCCCGCGGAGTCCCGCGCACCGGAGCCGGCCGGGGTCTGACCCGCGCCGGAGCCGGCCGGGGTCGACCCGCGCCCGGAGTAGGCCGGAGCCGACCCCTCACGCCACCCCCCGGGCCGGGTGCCTCGCCTCCTCCGCAGGACCCGGCCACGCCCCTCCTTCCCCCACCTCCCACTCCCGGCCTCCTCAGGCCCGACAGGAAGACTCATGAACAGTCAGAACACGTACACGCGAGGCGTTCTCCTCTGCCTCCTGGCCACGGTGTCCTGGGGCGCGATGTTCCCCCTCATGGACTCCACCCTGAAGCACATCGACCCCTTCACCTTCACGGTGATGCGCTACACCATCGCCGGTGCGATGTTCCTGGTCTTCCTCCGGATCCGGGAGGGCAGGGCGGGGCTGCGCCTCAAGGGCGAACGCATCGGTCTGGCCTGGCTGTTCGGCACGGCCGGCTTCGCGGGCTTCCAGTTCCTGGTCTTCTTCGGACAGGACCTGATCGGCGAGCGCGGTGCGCTGAACGCCTCGATCATGATGGCGACCATGCCCATGATGGGCTTCCTGGTGAACTGGGTGCTGAAGAAGGTCGTCCCGCCGAAGTTCTCGCTCGTCTTCATCGCGATGTCCTTCGTCGGCACCATCCTCGTCGTCTCCGACGGTGACATCGGCTCGCTGATCGCCGACCCGAAGACGGCCGGCGCCGACGCGCTGCTGCTCTTCGCCGCCCTGTGCTGGGTCGTCTACACCTCGGGTGCGAGCTACTTCCCGACCTGGTCCCCGATCAAGTACACGGCCATCACCACGGTCCTCGGTCTCGCCTCCGCCGCCGTGATCACGGCGATCATCCTGGCCTCCGGCGGCGTCCCGGTCCCGGCGGCCGGTGCCGTGGGCTCGATCCTGCCGCAGCTCGCCTACATGAGCGTCATCGCCGGCTTCGTCGGTGTCCTCGGCTGGAACTTCGGCAACCGCTACCTCGGCCCGCTCAACGGCGTCCTCTTCATGGACGTCGTGCCGATCACGGCCTTCGTGATCTCCGCCCTGACCGGTGTCGTCCCGGCCGGCATGCAGATCGTCGGCGCCTCGCTCACGGCGGCGGCGCTGGTCTTCAACAACCTGTACCTGCGCAAGGTCGCCGCCAAGGCCGCGGCCGCGCCGACCCCGGTCGTGACCTCCGGTTCGGGTTCCGGTTCCCCCTCCGCGACGAGTTCCGCTTCTGCTCCGGCGCCCGTCGCCTCGGGCAGCAGGTCCTGACCGGTTCCGACCCGCTGCACACGTACGGCGTGGCCTCCCGCACTCGTGGGAGGCCACGCCGTACTCCGTTTTCCTGCGGCGGACACGCGGCTGGTCAGCGGCGGATCCCGTCGAGGAGGACGCTCCGCAGCTCCTCGTGCCGCTGGACGAGGTCCTTGCGCCGGCTGAGGACGTCCGAGATGTGCTGCATGCCGAAGAAAGCGGCGACCAGGACCCGGGCCGCCGCACGGGGTTCCACTCCCTCCCGCAGTTCACCCGCGTCGCGTGCTTCCGTGATGAGCCGGGTGAGGTAGTCCTCCCAGCCCACGTACGGCTCGGGGAGCTCGGCGTCGATGAGGGCCCGCTCGATCTGGAGCCGGGCGCCGGCCTGGACGACGATGTCCCGCGCGAACGCCTGGGTGACCGTGTCGAGGACGGCGGTGAGCACGTCGAACGGCTTCGCGTGGATGCCCTCGGCGCCCTTGAGGATCTCGGGCCAGCGCGCGTAGTGCTTCTGCACGACGGCGACGGCCAGGGCCTCCTTGTTCGTGTAGTGGAAGTACACCGCTCCCTTGGTCATCTCAGCCCGTTCGGCCACGTCCTGCAGGGTCACGGTCGCGTAGCCGCGCTCGGCGAAGAGCTCGGCCGCCGACTGGAGGATGTGGCTCTTCGTGCGTCGGGCGCGTTCCTGTTTCGGCTCGCTTTGGGTGGTTGCCATGCCTGTCCGCCTCTCTTGTTCCTACGCCTTGCAATATACATTCTCGAAGGTATATTTCTTGCTGTCGAGGGGCCACGGAGGCCCTTCGCCGCCACGATGCTTCACCTTGAGGGGGATAAGGATGTCCATCGGTGTGTTCCAGACCGCGTTAACGGTCGACCGGCTCGCGTCCGTCGAGTCCTTGGAGTCCCTGATCCGGGACGCCAAGGAAGGCCTGGGCTTCGACCGCACGATCTCCCGCCGGTTCGTGCACCGCGCCTCGGTGACGGAGGTCTTCCTCACCGACGCGACCGAGGCCGGGGCCGACCGCTTCCTGGTGGGCGCCCAACTGCCCCGGAACCACGCGTTGTACCGCCCGGAGAGGACCGGGCAGTGCGACTTCATGCTCCTCGTCGAGACCGTACGCCAGGCCGGCATCTTCCTGAGCCACCGCTTCCACGACGTACCGCTCGGCCACCACTTCATCTTCAAGGCGCTGTCGCTGCACATCAGCGATCCGGCCGCCCTCCGGGTCGGCAGCGGTCCGCTCGCGGCGGTCCTGGACGTCAAGGTCGTGACGCCCGTCGGGGGACGGAACCCGCGCCGCTTCGACGCCCGCTTCGACATGGTGATCGAGGTCGGCGGCCGGGAGTGCGCCCGCGCCTCCGCCGGGGTCGTCGTCATCGACGACGTCCGGTACGCGCGGCTCCGGCAGCGCGGTCGGACCGCCGAGACCGTCCGCCCGGCCGGCCGCGAGGCCTCCGCGCACGGGGCCCCCTCGGGCGCCGACGACGACCGGGGAGTCCTGCGCCCCGTACCCGTGGCGGAGGCGCGGACCCTGCCCGCCGGCTGCGGGGAATGGCGGTTGCACGTCGACCCCACGCACCCCGGCTACTTCGAGCACCCCTCGGACCACGTGCCCGGGATGCTCCTTCTGGAGGCGTTCCGGCAGGCCGCCCGGCATGCGGCGGGAGGCGTGGCGCTGGCCTCGCTGGACGCCGACTTCGCCGTCTTCGGCGAGCTGGCCGAGGCCGTGGCCGTCGAAGCCACGTCGACGGGGGACGGCCGGGTGTGCCTCTCCGCCACCCAGGGCACCCGCGTCCTCGCCACGGCCGTGGCCCGCTGCGGGTGACCCTGCGGACACGACGTCCAGCTGCACGTTCAGGGGAAGAACGGACGAGCGTAGAAAGGCAGAAGGATGGAACTCCAGCACCTGCGGGCCTTCCGCGAAGTGGCCCGGGAACTCAGCTTCACCCGCGCGGCCCACAACCTGCACTACTCCCAGCCCGCGGTGACCGCGCAGATCAAGGGCCTGGAGGAGGACATGGGAGCCCCGCTCTTCCAGCGGCGCGGCAACCGCTCCGTGGAACTCACCCCGGCCGGCGCGCGTCTGCGCCCGCTGGCTGAGCAGATCCTCGAACTGGTCGAGACGGCGCAGTACGAGATCGCCGGTCCCGCCCCCGCCCCGGCGAAGAGCCGCACGGCGACGGACCGCCGGATGGCCCTGCCGGCCGGTGCGAACGGCCGCTTCGCCGACGCCCGTCTCACGGACGGCACCCTCACCGCCAGAGGGAGCAGAGCATGAGCATCGCTCCCGTCCGGGCCGCGTTCTTCGACGTGGACGAGACCCTGATCACCTGCAAGAGCATGGGCTGCCTCATCGCCCGGTACTGGGGGCACGGAGAAGTGGCCGCCCGCAGGCTCGCCGCGGCGCGCGCCTCGCTCCAGCGCCAGATTCGCGAGGGCGCGCCCCGCGAGCAGGTGAACCGTTCCTTCTTCCGTTTCCTCGTCGGCAGCCACCTGGGCGACCTGGAGGCCTGCGGCCGGGAGTGGTACGAGGAGGCCCGCTCCGGCGGACTGCTCCACACCCCCGTGCACGAGGCGCTTCGCCGACACCGCGACGCCGGTGACCTGGTCGTCCTCGTCTCCGGGGCCTTCTCCGCCTGCCTGGACCCGCTGGCGCGGGAGGTCGGCGCCGATCTCGTGGTGTGCACCCTGCCCGAGGTGACCTCTCAGGGGGTGCTCACCGGCGAGCTGTCCGGTCCACCGATGATCGGCGAGGCCAAGGCCGAGGCCGTCCGCCGGATCATGACGGCCTTCGGCCTCGCCGCCGAGGAGTGTTTCGCGTACGCCGACGACGAGAGCGATCTGCCGCTGCTGCGCTCCGTCGGTCGTCCCGTCCTCGTGGGCGACGGACCGATCTCCGCCCCGGCTTCGGAGCGGGCGGCCTGGTCCTGGCTTCCCGGCCCCACGCCGGCGACCCCCGCCGCTGCCCCGGCGGCCGCGCGGAGCCTGGCGCCACGAGCGGCTTGAGACTCCGGATCCGGGCGCGGGCCTTCCCGCCGCCGCGGCCCGTCACCTGAGCCCCACCCGTTCGAGAGCCCGCCGTCACAGCGGTTCCGATGGCCTGGAGCGACTCCACAACCCCTGCGCCTCCCCGTCACATTCGTGCGCCGTCACCCTCGTGCGCCCCGTGACGCCGGCCCCCCTGCGTGACCCCACGTGCGCAAGGTCCTCAGGTCCAGGAGTTTCCACGCGTACGAGTTCCACCCGCGCAAGCCCCCACGCTGCGCAAATCCCCACGTGTACGAGTTCCACCCGCGTGAGCCCCACATCGCGCGAGGTCCGCATGCGTCCTCCCGCATGCGGACCCCATCGTGGCTCCTCCCGCTCAAGTGCCGCTTGAGCCCGACAAGGCGGGCTCAAGGACGTCCCACACCTCGCTCACCAGCTCTGCGGGACCGGCCGCGTCCGATGCCGTCACCACGGCAAGGGCACCGACCAGGAGGGCCACGGCCAGTCGGGCCAGCACGTCGGGCGGGTGGGCGGCGTGTACGAAACCCTCGTCCTGGCTCTTGCGGACGAGGAGCGCCACAACCTCGCAGAGCCTGTCGAGGGGGAGGGGCACGGTTCCCTCGGCGCGGGCGGCGTCCATGACCAGGCGCAGTCCGGCGGCGAAGGGCAGGTCCTCGTTCACCCGACGGGCGAGTTCGAGGAGCAGTCTCCGCAGGGCGGGTAGAGCCGCACCGCCGTCCTCCGCCGCGTCGGCGGCGGTGGAGAGGGCGTCGGCCCAGCCCGCTTCGAAGGAGCGGGTCAGTTCGCCGGCGAGATCGGCTTTCGAGGAGAAGTGTCCATAGAGGGCTCCTTTGGTCAGTCCGGTGCGGGCCGTGATGTCGGCCAGGTTCGTCCCTGCGAATCCGTGCAGGGCGAACTCGGCGGCTGCCGCGCCGATGACCAGGTCATAGGTCATGCGGGCTCTGTCCTGTTGCCTCACCGAGTGTCCGCCTCCCATCAGCTTCAGCGGCCGTCGATGTCCTTCATGACGGCCTCTCAGAAAATACCTTCTAGATCGAATCTTTTTCTAGTCGCATCAGCACCACCACTGAACCTCCACGTAAAGGAGTACGAGTCATGACCGCCCCCGTCGCCCCTGCCGCCCCCCTCACCCCGCTCGGGGTCGGCCACCTCCATGCCGCCGCCGCACGCCACGCCGAGGAGGCCGAGCGGACCGGCCGGCTCCACCCCGAGGTCGTCGGGGCGATGACCGGCGCCGGCCTCGCCCGGCACTTCGTGCCCCGCGGCTGGGGCGGTACGGCCGGCGGCTTCGCCGAACTGCTCGGCACGGTCGCCGGGGTCGGCTCGGCCTGCGCATCCACCGGCTGGTGCGCGGTGCTGCTCGCCGCCCACGGCCGCCTCGCCGCGCACCTGCCGGTGGAGGGGCAGCGGGACCTGTGGGGCGACTCGCCCGACGTGCGGATCGCGGCGGCGATCGTGCCCCCGGCGGGCCGGCTCGCCCCGGTGCCCGGCGGCTGGACCCTGTCGGGGGAGTGGGCCTTCGCCAGCGGGGTCGAGGACGCCGACTGGGTCCTCCTCGCCTCCCTCGACCACTCGGGGGACGGGGCCCCGGCGTACCGGGTCCTGGCGGTCCCGCGTGCGCAGGTGGCGATCCACAGGACCTGGGACGCGGTCGGGCTCCGCGCCACCGGCAGCCACAGCGTCGCGGTCGACGGGGTCTTCGTGCCCGAGCACCGCACCTTCCTCCGCGAGGCCCTGGTGACTGGCGTCGCCGAAGCCGACGCGGCCCCCTGCCACCGAGTGCCGTACCAGCTGGTCGCCGCCCTCCTCTTCGCCGCCCCCGCGCTCGGCGCGGCACGCGGGGCCCTGGACGCCTGGACCCTCCTCGTCGGCCTGCGCCGCCTCCCCGACGGGCGGCCGCTCACCGACGACCCGACGGTCCAACAGGCCCTGGCCCGCTGCTCCGCCGAGATCGACGCCGCCCGCCTGCTCCTGGAGTCCGCCGCCCGCCGCGCCGACGCCCCGGGCCCTGGCCCGGCCGATGCCGCTCTCAACCAGCGCGACGCGGCCGCCGCCGTCGGCCTCCTCGTCGGCGCGGTGGAGCGCCTCATGCGCACCGGCGGCGCCCGCGGCCTCGTCACCGGCGGCCTGGAGCGCGCCTGGCGCGACATCCACGCGATCGCCGCCCACGCCGCCCTCCAGCCCGCCCCGGCAGCCGCCGCCTACGCGGCGACGGTCTTCCCGTCGGGGGCCTGAGGTCCGCCAGAGCTGTCGAACCGAGGTGAAGGGGGGGCATGCATGTCATGAAGCTTCCCCTTGATCGTGGACGTCTGGAGACTGGGACGTGAGAGCCCAGAGGAAGCGGCGCCGGATGGGAAGCAAGTACAGCGGTACTCGGAGGAGTGCAAGCGGGACGAGATCGAGCCCGTGAGGCCGTCTGGGCGGACGGCGACCGAGGTTGCCCGGGAGCTCGGGATCAGCTCGGAGTCGCTGCGGGGCTGGGTGAAGAAGTCACGCGCCGCCCAGGATGCCGTTTCCCTCAAGCTGAACACCCGACCCCGGCAGACCCTCGGGTTCGAAACTCCCGCTGATAGGCTCGCGGCAGCTGTTGCATCAACCGGTTGACTCCGCCCACGCCTTCTTCGCGA
>NZ_JBHYMF010000016.1:0-63028 GCF_042742855.1 Streptomyces sp. NPDC058877
CTGTGACGGCCTCGGGGTCGCCGTCTCCGTCGGCTCGCCCGTGGGCTCGCCGGTGGGCTCGGTCGGCTGCACGGTCGCCGTCTCCGTCGGCTCGCCGGTGGGCTCGGTCGGCGGCGCCCAGGTCGTCGGCGGGTTCCACGGCTGCTGTGTCGCACCCCCACCGGTGGACGTGCCCGGCTCCTCGGTCGGCTCCCCGCTGGGCTCCTCCGAGGGGGTGGGCTCCTGCGAGGCAGTCGACGGCGAGTCGGTGACGGCCGGGTTCTTCACCTCGCCGTCCGGTGCGCTCCCCTTGTTGACGGCGTACGCGACGCCGGCGACGACCGCGACCAGCGCGAGGGCGACCAGCAGCCACAGCTTGCCCCGGCCGCCGTTCTGCCCTCCGTAGCCGTCCTGGACGTAGCCGGTGCCGCCCGTGCCGCCGCCGTACCCGACGCCTCCGTACCCCACGCCGCCGTCGTCCGGGTTCATCGGCGGGAGGATCGCGCCCTGCGCGGTCTCCCCGTGCATCGGGTGGCCCATCGCGGCCGTCGTGGCCATGCCGCCGCTCGGGGTGTGCCCGCCCTCGTACATCCCGACCGGCCCGGTGTTCCACAGGCCGGTGTGGCCGCCCTGCTGCTGGAGCATCTGCAGGCCGTACTGGACGAGCCCACGCATCTCCTCGGCGCTCTGGAACCGGTCGTCCGGGTCCTTCGCGAGCGAGCGCATCGCCAGGCCGTCGAGCTCCGGCGGCACGCCCTGCGCCACCTCGGACGGCGGGACCGGTGCGTCCTGCACGTGCTGGTAGACGACGGACAGCGGGGTCTCGCCGGTGAACGGGGGCCGCAGTGCGAGCAGTTCGTAGAGCAGGCACCCCGTCGCATACAGGTCGGAGCGGTGGTCGACCGCCTTGCCGAGGGCCTGCTCGGGGGAGAGGTACTGCGGGGTGCCCATGACCATGCCGGTCTGCGTCATGGTCGACTGGGCGCCGTGCAGGGCACGCGCGATGCCGAAGTCCATGACCTTCACGGCACCGGTGTGGGTGATGATCACGTTCGCCGGCTTGATGTCGCGGTGCACGATGCCGTGCTGATGCGAGTAGGCCAGCGCCTCCAGGACCCCGGAGACGATGATGAGCGCCTGCTCGGGACCGGGCGCTTCGGCGCTGAGCAGCAGGTCACGGATGGTGCGGCCCTCGACGAGCTCCATCACGATGTACGGCACGGGCCGACCGCCCACCAGGTCCTCGCCGGAGTCGTACACCGCGACGATGGCGTGGTGGTTGAGGCCGGCGACGGACTGTGCCTCGCGGGTGAAGCGGGCCTTGGACACCGGGTCCTCGGCGAGGTCGGCGCGCAGCAGCTTGACGGCCACGGTGCGGCCGAGCCGCACGTCCTCGGCGGCGAAGACCTCTGCCATGCCGCCGCGGCCCAGACGGTGCGTCAGTCGGTAGCGGCCGTCGCCGACGACCCCGCCGATGCCCCCGGACTCCGCCGACGGGTCCGGCACGCCGCCGTCTGCTTCGGATTCGGGTGCCATCAGTCCTCGCCGTCGTCTGTCGTGCCGTGTCCAGTCGTCACGCTACAGGCTCCGTGCGACGCCACGGTCCGAGATGGGTCGGCCATCCAATCCCCTCGACGTACGCCTGTGCAAATTCGACGGGCCCCTCCGAAGCACGTGGAAACGCTTCCTGTGCAGAGGGTCACGGAAAGGGCACCCGGCTTGACGTGTCACTGCCCTCGGGCAGACTTGGCCGGGAAATCCGGATCGACGCCGCCGCGCGCGCCTAGGGGGAAGCACAGATGAGCCAGGACGGCGCACAGGGCCGCTATGCGGGCGGGTCGGTCGCGGGCGGCCGGTACCAGCTGCGTGACCTCCTCGGCGAGGGCGGCATGGCGTCGGTGTACCTGGCCTACGACACCGCGCTCGACCGTCAGGTCGCCATCAAGACGCTGCACACGGAGCTCGGCCGGGAGCAGTCCTTCCGCGAGCGCTTCCGACGCGAGGCACAGGCCGTGGCCAAGCTGTCGCACAGCAACATCGTGTCGGTCTTCGACACCGGCGAGGACATGCTCGACGGCGCTGTCATGCCGTACATCGTCATGGAGTACGTGGAGGGGCAGCCGCTCGGCTCGGTCCTCGCCGCCGACATCCGGCAGTACGGCGCGATGCCGGCCGACAAGGCCCTGAAGGTGACGGCCGACGTGCTGGCGGCGCTGGAGGTCAGTCACGAGATGGGCCTGGTCCACCGTGACATCAAGCCGGGCAACGTGATGACGACCAAGCGCGGCACGGTCAAGGTCATGGACTTCGGCATCGCGCGGGCCATGCAGTCCGGCGTGACGTCGATGACGCAGACCGGCATGGTCGTCGGCACCCCGCAGTACCTCTCCCCCGAGCAGGCCCTCGGCCGTCCGGTGGACGCCCGCTCCGACCTTTATTCGGTCGGCATCATGCTCTTCCAGTTGCTGACGGGCCGTCTGCCGTTCGACGCCGACTCACCGCTCGCCATCGCCTACGCGCACGTACAGGAGGAGCCGGTCGCCCCCTCCTCCGTCAACCGCGCGGTGACCCCCGCGATGGACGCCCTGGTCGCCCGCGCGCTGCGGAAGAACCCGAACGAGCGGTTCCCCAACGCCGCGGCGATGCGGGACGAGTGCCTGCGCGTCCTGGCGGCGGGTCAGACCGGTGCGCCGGTGATCGTGGCGGGCGGTCCGGTGAGCAGCGGCTCGGGCGTCGGTTCCGCGGTCTTCCCGCCCGTCGGCCAGACCCCGCCGCCGACCCCGCACGGCGTGCAGCAGCCGTATCTGCCGCCGACCCCACAGCCCGGCCCGTACAATCCGACGCCCCCCGCGTCCGGGCCGATGCCCAGCACTCCCTACGGCTACCCCCAGGGTCCCGCGCCGGTCTATCAGACCCCGGCCCCCTCGCCCTACCCGCCGCAGCAGGCGCCCCGGCCCGTCGCCGCCGGGGGGTCCCGCCGGAACGTGCCGCTTCTCGTCGGCGCCATCGCCGTCGCGGTGCTCGCGATCGGCGGCCTGGTCCTCGCGCTCGACCTGAACGGCGAGGATCCGGGCGCTCAGGCGGGTGACACCGGGACGGACGTGCAGCAGGACGAGTCGGCGGTGCCCGGCTACAAGGGCCCCGACCTGACCAAGACCATCGACACGAAGAAGTGCACGGAGCCCACGGAGTCCAACGACGACCCCGACAAGTTCGAGACCCCGGACCTGACCTACAAGAACATCCAGTCGGTGAAGGACTGCGTCCAGGCGGCCGGCTGGAAGATCATGAACGAGACCACGGTGGACGAGTCCACGTACGGCGAGGGCACGGTCCTGGAGCAGTACCCGCCGGCAGGCCAGGACATCACCGATGCCGATGCCGAATTCACCCTGAAGGTGTCGACGGGCTACCCGCCGGAGTAGGGCGTCGCACCCGCCTCCACCCCCTGCCCCGTCCCGGATGCCGGAACGGTTCGGCCATGTGACGCTGGGTTGAACACCTCGGCGGCTCGGTACGGGAGGGGGGTCACTCGGTGACTCCAGCACTCCGCAAGGGACGGGCGCGGGCCCTCGGCACCGCTCTCACCTGCGCGTTCACCTGCTTCTGCGCCCTGCACGCCGCACCCTCCGGGTACGCGGCGGAGGCCCCCGGCACTTCCCCGGCGACCGGTGCGGACACCCGGTGGCCGGCAGGGCGCACGACGGCCGGGCCGGACGTGCGGAAGCCGGACCTGCGGAAGCCGGAGGCGCGGAAGCCGGAGGGCGGTGCGGCGGGCGGCGTGAAGCCCCCGGTCTCGGCGGGCCGTACGGCTCCGACGCCCTCGCTCCCCGCCAAGGGCCCGGCAGTGCCCCTGCCCTCCGCCGCGCACCCGTCGGCCGCACCGGTGCCGTCCTCCCCGCCCGCCGCTCCAAAGGACGCCGACGGGGGCTCCGGACAGGCCACCGGGGAGAGCACGGGGGAAACCCTCCCCGCCCCCGGCCCCCTCGTGCCGGTGACCTCCGGTACCGGTGCCTCCGCGTCGGTCGTGCCGCCCACGGGTCCCTCCGACGCCCCCGCTCCCCGAAGCTCCGCCTCCCTCGCGGGGCGACCGGCCGGCGAGGGGCGGCCCCGTCCCGGACGCTCCGAGACCGCCGCGTCCTCCGACCCCGCCGCGTCGAGCGGGTCCTCGTCGAGCCCTTCTCGTACCGAAACCGCAACAAGCGCGCAGGAGCAGGACGGCTCCGGGGCGGCGGACGAGCCGGTGCGCGAGGAGGAGCCGCCGCAGCACGGAACCGTGCCCGCCAGTCTGCCCGCCGCCGCGCCGCGACTGTCGCCCGAGGCCGCCCTTCCCCCTGCTGACCAGCAAGTTCCCTTCCTCACCCTGGGGGTGGGGATGACCTTGATGGGGCTCGGCATCGGTTTTCTCGGGCTCC
The DNA here is from genome assembly GCF_042742855.1 of Streptomyces sp. NPDC058877. Lineage (NCBI taxonomy): Bacteria > Bacillati > Actinomycetota > Actinomycetes > Kitasatosporales > Streptomycetaceae > Streptomyces > Streptomyces sp. NPDC058877. The sequence continues at coordinate 4,395 of NZ_JBHYMF010000016.1, forward strand.
GGATGCGCCGCCGCTGAGCCGTCGGGGTCCCCCGCGCGGGGGACCTCCCGCTTCCCCCTCAGGGCGGTTGCACCCGGCTACATACTCGGTATACATACTGAGTATGTCGATCCGCCACGGGCTCCTCGCCCTCCTCGAACGCGGCCCCCGCTACGGCTCCCAGCTCCGCACGGAGTTCGAGTCGCGCACCGGCTCCACCTGGCCGCTCAACGTCGGCCAAGTCTACACGACGCTCAACCGGCTCGAACGCGACGGCATGGTCACCCAGGACGGTGAGGACGAGGCCGGACACACGCTCTACACGATCACCGACAACGGTCGCACCGAACTCAGGACCTGGTTCGAGGAGCCGGTGGACCGCACCAGTCCCGCCCGTGACGAACTGGCCATCAAACTCGCCATGGCCGTGGGTGCACCCGGCGTGGACATCCGCGCCGTCATCCAGTCCCAGCGCCGGCACACCGTGAAGGCCATGCAGGACTACACCCGTCTCAAGGCCCAGGCCCTCGCCGCCGTCGAGAACGGCGAAACGCGGGAGCGGGACGACGTGGCCTGGCTGCTCGTCCTGGAACAGTTGATCTTCCAAACCGAGGCGGAGGCGCGCTGGTTGGACCACTGCGAGGCCCGGCTGATCCGTCTGTCGACGACGGCGTCCCGGGAGAAGCCCCCAGCGACACCGGCCGCCCCGGCCGCTCCTCGCCCGTCGACCGCCGGTGCCTCCGGAGCGGGCTGACCGACCCCTCACGCACCCGCCCCGCCACCGACCACCTTCCACCGCACACACCCGTACCCGGCCCACCACCGCGTACGACCAACTGGGGGACCTCTCCATGCCCACACCGCAGCCCGTGCTGCAACTCCAGAACCTGACCCGCGTCCACGGCACCGGCGCCACCGAAGTGCACGCCCTGCGCGGAATCGACCTCGCCGTCCACCCCGGGGAACTCGTCGCCGTCATGGGCCCGTCGGGCTCCGGCAAGTCCACCCTGCTCACCATCGCGGGCGGCCTCGACACCCCCACCTCGGGCCGGGTGATCGTCGAGGACACCGACATCACCGCTGCGAGCGTCAAGGAGCTCGCCGCCCTGCGCCGCCGCAGCATCGGTTACGTCTTCCAGGACTACAACCTCATCCCGGCCCTGACCGCCGCCGAGAACGTCGCCCTCCCCCGCGAGTTGGACGGGACCTCCGCACGCAAGGCGCGCGTCGAGGCCCTCGCCGCCCTGGAGGAGATGGCACTCGGCCACCTCGCCGACCGCTTCCCCGACGAGATGTCCGGCGGCCAGCAGCAGCGGATCGCCATCGCCCGCGCCCTCGTCGGCGACCGTCGGCTCGTCCTCGCCGACGAGCCCACCGGCGCCCTCGACTCCGAGACCGGCGAGTCCGTGCTCGCGCTGCTCCGCACGCGCTGCGATGCGGGCGCCGCCGGCGTCCTCGTCACCCACGAACCGCGGTTCGCCGCCTGGGCCGACCGGGTGGTGTTCCTGCGGGACGGCGCCATCGTCGACCAGACCGTGCGGAGCGAAGCCGATTCCCTTCTGTCGGGCCGGGTGGCAGAGGCGTGAAGACCTGGTTCCACTCCTGGCGGGCCGCGATCCGAATAGCCCGCCGCGACGCCTGGCGCTCCAAGGGGCGCAGCGCCCTCGTCCTCGCGATGATCGCGCTGCCCATCCTGGGCGTCAGCGCCCTCGACCTGACCTACCGCAGTTCCCAACTCTCCTCCACCGAAAGGGCGGAGCGGATGATGGGCGCGGCCGACGCGCGTTTCAGGGACGCCCAGTTCGGTGGTGTCCCGATCTTCCAGGACCCGTCAGGGGACCTGCGGACACCGGTCGAGGACTACGAGAACGAGCCGTGGCCGAGCGGCAACACGGACGTCTCCCGGACCTTCCCCGCAGGATCCACCGTCCTCACGGACGAGAGCGGGGCGGCCAAGCTGACGACGTCCCACGGCCTGCTCCTGACCGAAGTGCGCGAGCTCAAGGCCTCCGACCCGGTTGCGCGCGGCATCATGACGCTCCTGGAGGGACACTTCCCGGAGAAGGACGACGAGGTCATGGCGACCTCGCACTTCCTGGAGACCAGCGGTCTGTCGGTCGGCTCGACCCTTTCCGCGCGCAACTTCGACCGCCCGTACCGGATCGTCGGCGCTTACGAACTTCCCGACTCGCTCGGCACCGACCAGGTCAACGCACTGCCGGGGGCCTTCCTCTCGCCGTACGGCAAGGCCGTCGTACGGGCCGGTCTGACCACCCCCGAAACCTCCCTCTCGTACCTGGTGCGCGCGTCCGGTGGTTTCACGTGGAACGCCGTCAAGGAGATCAACGCCAAGGGCGTGGTGGTCACTTCGCGTGCCGTGCTGTTGAACCCGCCCGCCAAGTCAGAGGTGCCGCTCTTCCAGAAGGAGGGCTGGGGCGGCTTCGAAGCCAGCCCGGCCGCTGCCGCCGCCGAGCTCGCCGCCATCAGCACGGTCGTCGGTCTGGCGATGCTGGAGATCTGTCTCCTCGCCGGTCCCGCCTTCGCGGTCGGCGCCCGCCGCTCGCGCCGCCAGCTCGGTCTGGTCGGTGCCAACGGCGGTGCCCGCAGCCACATCCGGGCCATCGTGCTGAGCGGCGGCCTGGTCATCGGCATCACCGCAGCCGTCACCGGAACCGTTCTCGCCGTGGTCCTGACGCTGGCCCTGCAACCGGTCCTCGAAGAGACCATGGGGCAGCGGTTCGGGGCCTTCGAGGTCCGACCGGCCGAACTCCTCGGCATTGCCCTGCTCGCGGTCCTGACCGGTCTGCTCTCGGCCGTCGTTCCGGCCTTCACCGCCGCACGACAGACCGTACTCGCCTCGCTCACCGGCCGGCGCGGAGTCCGCCGCAGCAGCCGGGTGCTCCCGCTGATCGGACTGGCCGCCCTTCTGCTCGGCGGCTCCATCGCCCTCTTCGGCTCGCTCGTCAGCGAGCAGTTCGTCATCGTGGCCGGTGGTTCCGCCATCGCCGAACTGGGCGTCGTCGCCATGACCCCGGCCCTGGTGGGCCTCTTCGGGCGAACCGGCCGCTGGTTGCCGCTCTCCCCCCGCCTCGCGCTGCGGGACGCCGTCCGCAACCGGGGCCGTACGGCACCCGCGGTCGCCGCCGTCCTCGCAGCCGTCGCGGGCACGGTCGCCGTCTCCACCTACATGGCCAGCCGCGAGGCCCAGAGCGAGGCCGAGTACGAGGCCAAGCTGCCGTACGGCGTCGCCTCCGCCTTCGTCCCCGAGGAGGGCGGGCGGGACGCCCCCGCCGTCCGGGAGGCCGTCCAGCGCGCCTTCCCCGTCGACCTGCGCGCCGACGTGGAGCGCGTCTCCGTCGGCAAGCCCGGCTGTGCCCCCTGGAGCGCGGAGGCGGGCTGCGGTCGCTACGAGGTGGTCGTTCCCCCGGCGAACGAGTGCCCGCTGTACGCGGCGCTCCCCGACGGCAGCGATCCTTCGGAGAAGTACACGCCCGAGCAGCGGCGGAAGGTCCTCACCGAGGACTGGCGCTGTGCGGAGAACGGCAACGGCGGGATGTACGTCTCCGAGGGCGGGCTTCTCATCGGTGACGCCACCGTACTGACCGTCCTCGGCGTCGACGACCCCGCAACCGTCCGGGCACTGACCGAAGGCAAGGTCGTCAGTTTCAACCGGACCCAGGTCGCCGAGGACGGCACCATCGGCATCAAGCAGATCACCGACATCGCCGCAGCCGACCAGGCCTCCTCGGAGAACCGCCCGGCCCCCGGCAAGATCACCTCCCTGCCCGCCTACCGGGTGCCCGGTGAGAAGAACGCATACGGCCTCCAGGCCCTGATGACCCCGGCCACCGCCAAGGCCGCAGGGCTCTCCACCGTCCCGCTCGGCCTCTACGTCAGCACTGACCGGCTCCCCGACAGCGAACAGCGCCAGAAGCTCGACGCCGAGCTCGCGAAGCTCGGCAGCGAAGTCCAGCTCCACCTGGAGGAGGGCTTCGTCCAGAAGGACGGCATCGTCCTGCTCTCGCTGGCCGTCTTCGCCGGTCTCGTCACCATCGGCGCCGCGGGCATCGCCACCGGTCTCGCCCAGGCCGATGCAGAAGCCGACCTGAAGACGCTCGCCGCCGTCGGCGCACCGCCCAAGGTCCGTCGCACCCTCAGCGGATTCCAGTGCGGAGTCGTCGCCGCCATGGGCGTGCTCCTCGGCTCGGCCGCCGGACTGCTGCCCGCCGTGGGCCTCCGCCTCACCGAGGAGCGCGAGCAGGTCCGCTTCTTCGAACAGAACCTGGCCCAGGGCTGGACCGGAGAAACCGCTCCGCCCGAGCTGCCGATCGTCATCCCCTGGGAAACGCTGGCCGGCCTGCTCGTCGCCGTCCCGCTCGGCGCCGCGCTGCTCGCCGCCCTGGTGACCCGCTCGCGCGGCGCGGTCGCCCGGCGCGCGGCCACCTGACGGTTCCCGCTCCCGTCCCGTGCCCCTGTACGAGGGTGGATCACCCCCGTACAGGGGCACACCGTGTGGTGAGGCATGCGTACGAGAGAATGGCGGCATGGAGATGCCGAGGAATGACAGGTCGCAGGAGAGCCCCCCGATCCTCGTCGTGGGACAGGACGGGATGGCGCTCGGCGGCGCTCAGGGCGACGACGAAACCCGCGAGGTCCCGGTGACGGAAATGGTCGAGCAGCCTGCGAAGGTCATGCGGATCGGCAGCATGATCAAGCAGCTCTTGGAGGAAGTGCGCGCGGCACCTCTCGACGAGGCCAGCCGCGTCAGGCTCAAGGACATCCACGCCAGCTCCGTCAAGGAGTTGGAGGACGGGCTGGCGCCCGAACTGGTCGAGGAACTGGAACGCCTCTCCCTGCCGTTCACCGACGAGGCGATCCCCTCCGAGGCGGAGCTGCGCATCGCGCAGGCCCAACTGGTGGGTTGGCTCGAAGGGCTGTTCCACGGCATCCAGACGGCGCTGTTCGCCCAGCAGATGGCGGCCAGGGCCCAGTTGGAGCAGATGCGCCGCGCACTGCCCCCGGGCGCGTCCCACGACGATGACGACGAGCAGGGCCACGGACATGCGGGGCGCTCGGGCCCGTATCTGTAGGTCGCACGCGGAGGAGGGCCGGCGCACCGGGTGTGCCGGCCCTCCTCCGTACGCAGGCCGCCCGCGGGACGTGCCACGGCAGGCACCGACCGTCGAGGGGTGGTCCGCCCACCCGGCAGCCGCCTACGGGATCAGGCGCCCGGGGCGAGCAGCAGCACCTTGCCCACGTGGGTACCGGCCTCCAGCGCCCGGTGCCCCTCCGCCGCGTCCTGCATCGGAACCGTGCGGTCGACGACCGGACGGACCGTACCCGCGCCGATCAGGGGCCAGACGTGCTCCCGGACGGCGGCGACGATCGCCGCCTTCTCGTGCACCGGACGGGAACGCAGCGTGGTCGCCATGACGGCGGCGCGCTTGGCGAGCAGCGCCCCGAGGTTCAACTCGCCCTTCACCCCGCCCTGGAGGCCGATGATGACCAGCCGACCGTTCACGGCCAGCGCCTTCACGTTCCGCTCCAGGTACTTCGCGCCCATGATGTCCAGGATGACGTCCGCGCCCGCACCGTCCGTCGCCTTCGCCAACTCCTCCACGAAGTCCTGCTCGCGGTAGTCGATCAGGACGTCCGCGCCCAACTCGGCGCAGCGCGCCAGCTTCTCGGGTCCACCGGCGGTGACCGCGACCCGCGCACCGACCGCCTTCGCCAGCTGGATCGCCATCGTGCCGATCCCGCTCGCGCCACCGTGCACCAGCAGGGTCTCGCCCGGCCTCAGATGGGCGATCATGAAGATGTTCGACCAGACCGTGCACGCGACCTCAGGGAGCGCGGCGGCAGTGGACAACTCGACGCCCTCCGGCACCGGCAGCAATTGGCCCGCCGGGACCACGACCTTCTCGGCGTAGCCGCCGCCGACGAGCAGTGCGCACACCTCGTCGCCGACGGACCAGCCGGACACTCCCGGGCCGAGTGCGGCGATCCGCCCCGCGCACTCCAGACCGGGGTACGGGGAGCTTCCCGGGGGCGGGTCGTAGAAGCCCTGGCGCTGGAGCAGATCGGCACGGTTGACGGCGCTCGCCGTCACCTCGACGAGGACTTCGCCCTCGCCGGGGACGGGATCGGGCACCTCGGCCCAGACGAGGGCCTCGGGGCCGCCGGGTTCCGGAATCGTGATCGCATGCATAGCGGCGAGGCTACTCCCGCCACAAGGTCCTCGCCCGGTACGAGCGCTCAGTCCTCCGGCGGGGTGGAAAGCGGAGTCACCGGCGCTGCGCGCACGATCGTGATCACCCGGTCGGTGATCTCCAAGGGGCTGGCCACGGGGTCGTCGTAGCCGATCAGCCGGTGGCCCCGGAGCACGCTCACCACCAGGTCCTCGGTCTCCCGCACGCTCTTCCCGGCCTCGCTCTTGGTCACCGGACGCTCCACCAGGTCGAGGCCGGAACCCTGCTGGATGAGGTCCTCCATCACCGTGCCGGCGCTGGGGCTCAGCACGGAGAGTCCGAGCAGGCGCCCGGCAGCGCTCGCACTGGTGATGACCGCGTCCGCGCCGGACTGGCGGAGCAGCGGCGCGTTCTCCTCCTCGCGGACCGCAGCGACGATCTTCGCGCCCCGGTTGAGTTGACGAGCCGTCAAAGTGACCAGGACCGCCGTGTCGTCGCGCTGGGTGGCGATGACGATCTGCCGGGCCCGCTGGACCTCGGCGCGGAGCAGCACGTCGCTGCGGGTGGCGTCGCCGATGACGCCGACGAATCCGTCCGCGTTCGCCGTCTCGATCACCTTGCTGGAGGGGTCGACGATGACGATCTGGTCCTTGCGGAGCCCGGTCGCGCAGAGCGTCTGGATCGCGGACCGCCCCTTCGTTCCGAAGCCGACGATGACGGTGTGGTCGCGCAAGGTGGACCTCCAGCGGTTCAGTCGGAACTCCTCGCGGGTCCGCTCGGTGAGGACCTCAAGGGTGGTGCCGACCAGGATGATCAGGAACAGCACGCGCAGGGGCGTGACCAGCAGGACGTTGGCAAGCCGCGCGGAATCGCTGTACGGGACGATGTCGCCGTACCCGGTGGTGGAGAGCGTCACGGTCGCGTAGTAGACGCAGTCGAGGAAACCGACGGTCTCGTTGGCGTTGTCGTGGTAGCCGTCACGGTCGAGGTAGACGATGAACACCGTCACGACCAGCACGCCGAGCGCCATGAGCAGTCGCTTGCCGACCTGTCGCAGCGGCTTCTCCACGACCCGGCGGGGCAGCTGGACCCGGGGACCCGAAACCCGCTCGTCCGCATGGCGGGCCATGACGTCGCGACTGGGCAGTTTCACGTGAAACACGCTCCTTGAGCCGGTACGGCGCCCGACATGGGTGTCCAGGGGAGGTCGAGGACGTCCAGCACCTGTCCCGCCCTCGCCCCGCCGGGCGGCACCACGGCCATGCCGTCCGCGACGGCGATGCCCCGGAGCATGGCGGGCCCGTTGTAGCGCAGCGGTACGGCCTGCTCTCCGCCCCGGCGGACGACCGGGACGAGCCTCGTGTCATGGGGGTGCCCGTGCACCTCGTCTTGAAGGGATGCACGCCCGCCGGACGGCACGGCCGTGGTCGGAGGGTCCCCCGCAGCGGGAGGGCCGGTCGGGGGGACCCCGGTGAGGGCGGCGAGGAACGGCTCGGCGAGCGTGAGCAGACCGGACACGGCGGCGAGCGGGTTGCCGGGGAGACCGACCAGATGACGGCGGCCGTCGAGGGCCGCCAGGAGCATCGGATGGCCGGGGCGAACCTTCACGCCGTCGACCAGGAGCGTGGCGCCCGCCGTGTCGAGCACCCGGTGGAGGTGGTCGACGGGGCCGGCGGCGGTGCCCCCGGTGGTGAGGACCAGATCGGCGGCAGATCCCGTCACGGCCGCGTGGAGCTCTTCGGGGTCGTCACCGATCCGTCGGGTGGCGAGCACCTCGGCACCGAGCGCCGTCAGCCAGGGGCCGAGCATCGGTCCGAGGGCGTCCCGGATGAGCCCGTCGTGGGGAAGACCCGCCGTGAGCAGTTCGTCTCCGAGGACGAGGACCTCCACACGGGGCCGTGGCGACACGGGGAGCTCGTCGTACCCGGCGGCGGCGGCCAGGCCCAATACGGCTGGCGTCACGAGGCTGCCCGCAGCCAGCAGCACGTCGCCGGAACGGCACTCCTGGCCCCGGGGGCGGATGTCCTGCCCGGGGACGACCTCGCGCAGGGCGTACAGCAACAGGCCGGTCCCGGGCGTGGCACCGGCGTTCCGGGTCCGCTCCGACCGGGAGTGTTCGGTGCGGATGACGGCGGTGGTCCCGGGCGGCACGGGGGCACCGGTGGCGATCCGAACGGCCTCGCCGTCGGCGGGTGCGGCAGCCGGCACACGGCCGGCGAGGAGGGGGGTCTCCACGCGCACGGTCCAGGGCCCCTGCCCCGGGCCCGTGACCGCCCAGCCGTCCATGGCCGAGGTGTCGAAGGAGGGCAGGTCGGTGAGGGCGAGGAGCGGCTCGGCCAGCACCTGACCGAGTGACCGGCCCAGGGGGAGGCGGTGTGCCTCCCGCTCGACCCGTGCAGCGGTTCCGGCACGGACGGCTGCGGCCCGTGCCTCGGGCCAGGCGGTGGCCCGGTGCGGAAGTGCGCCCTCGGCACCTGTGGTGGTTCTCTGGACCACGGAAAGGGGTTCCTTCGGACTCATCCGGCCTCGTCCTGCTCGGCGGCCCAGCGCTGGGCGAGCGCCGCGGCCTTGCGGGCGGCCTCGGCCACGGCCTCCGGCCCGCCCCCGGCGTCCGCGCGCGCCGCCGCATAGCCGACCAGGAAGGTGGTCAGGGGCGCGGCGGGGCGGGCCACCCCATGGGCGGCATCACGGGCGAGGTCGAGCAGCACGTCGGTGTCGACGTCCAATTCGATGCCCAGTTCGTCCTTGACTGCGGTGATCCATTCATCCAGCACGGTCCCATGCTCCCTGATGTGGGTGCGGGCCGTGGCAACGTCCCCCCAGGTGTCGCAGTCGAAGGAGGCCAGGGGGCCCGCGGCAACACGGGTGAGACGGAGCCCCTCGGTGAGCAGGCGCAGCGGCCCTCCGTCGAGTGTGCCCCGACGTTCGGTGGCGGCGGCGAGTTCGCGGAGGAGCGGGGAGCGACGGTAGACGCCGACCAGCGGCTGGTCCCGCCCATCGGCATCGACGAGGAGCGCGGCCTCGGCCCCGGAGGTGCCGGCAAGCGCATCGAGGAGCCGGTGGACGGTGGTCCCGTCCAGGAAGGGCAGGTCAGCGGAGAGGACGAGCAGGACCTCGGCTCCGGTTTCCCGTACGCCCGCGTCGAGGGCGGCCAGCGGCCCTCCGCCGGGCGGGTTCTCCCTGGTCCAGCGGACGGGTCGGACGGTGGGGCGGGGAACCCCGACGGCCACGGTCCGACCTGCTCCGGGGCAGGCCGAGAGCACCCGGTCGAGGAGGGTCCTCCCGCCGATCCGCACGGCCGGCTTGTCGAAGCCCCCGAGGCGCCGGGCGGCGCCCCCGGCGAGCACAACGGCGTCGTATGCGGTGGTCACCCGAGCAGTATGGTCCGCCGGATCTCACCCGCGAGGTGCCCGTCTCCCCTACTGAGACGAGCGTGGCGAACCACACGTGTCCTCCGGAGGGTTTTCACCGGCCCGTGGATCCCGCAAGGCCGCTCGTCCGGCACGTCCGCCCCGCGCGGACGTCCAGCACGACCGCCCCGCTCGTCCAGCACGACCGCGCCGCGCGGACGTCCGGTGCCGGACGTCCGCGTGGGCCCAACACGTCAGACCGTGCGGAGCAGCACAGCAGGCTGCTCGACGCAGTCCGCCACGTACCGCAGGAAGCCGCCCGCCGTACCGCCGTCGCAGACGCGGTGGTCGAAGGTGAGCGAGAGCTGCACCACCTGACGGACGGCCAGCTCGCCCCGGTGCACCCAGGGCTTGGGAATGATCCGTCCGACGCCGAGCATGGCTGCTTCGGGGTGGTTGATGATCGGTGTGGACCCGTCGACCCCGAACACGCCGTAGTTGTTCAGGGTGAACGTGCCGCCGGTCAGGTCGGCCGGGGTGATCGCGCCCTGCCGGGCCGCCTCCGTCAGCCGGGCGAACTCCTCGGTCAGCGACTCGGCGGTCCGGGTCCCCGCGTCCTTCACCACGGGAACGACCAGCCCGCGTGGCGTCTGGGCGGCGAAGCCCAGGTGCACGGACGGCAGCCGGACGATCTCCCGGGCGGCCGTGTCCACCGTGGAGTTGAGCTCGGGGAACCGGGCCAGGGCATGGACGCAGATGCGCGCGAGAAGCGCGAGGAGCGAGATCTTCGCCCCGCCCGCCGCGTTCATCGCCGCCCGTGCCGCCATCAACTCGGTCGCGTCGGCGTCGACCCAGCAGGTCGCGTCGGGGATCTCCGTGCGGCTGCGGGACAACTTGTCCGCCACCGCGCCGCGTACCCCGCGCAACGGAACCCGCTCGCCCTCCGTCGTGACGGGAGCCACGGTAGCGGGCACCGGTACCGGGGAGGCGGTCGCCCGCTCGCGGGTCGCGAGGGCGAGCTCCACATCGGCCCGCAGGATCAGGCCCTCCGGGCCGGAACCGCGCACCTCCCGCAGGTCGATCCCCCGGTCCCTGGCCAGCTTCCGCACCAGCGGCGAGATGACCGGCACGGGCCCCTCGTGCACCACGGGGGCCGGCGCCGCCACCGCAACCGGGGCCGCTGCGGGAGTCGGGGCCGCCGTGGGGGTCGGGGCCGCCGTGTTCGCGGGCCGCACCCGACGGCGTCGAGCGGCGGGACCGGCCGTGCCGTAGCCGACGAGCACATTGCCCGAGTACTCCGAGGAGACGGCTGCATCGGCTCGGGAGCCGTCCGCCGTCGGAGCGGCCTCCGGAGCCGCCTCCGCGCGCTCCTCCGGTGCTCCGGTACCGCCCACGGCGACCGTCAGCAGCGGGGCGCCGACGGGCAGTTCGGTGCCCTCCTCGCCGTACCGGGCGGTGACGACGCCCCCGTACGGGCAGGGCACCTCGACCATCGCCTTGGCCGTCTCGACCTCGACGACCGGCTGGTCGACGGCGACGACGTCACCGACGGAGACCAGCCAGCGCACGATCTCCGCCTCGGTGAGCCCCTCACCGAGGTCGGGCAGCTTGAACTCCAGCACCTGCGCCATCAACTCCCCGCCTCCCACTGCAGTCGTGCCACCGCGTCCAGGACCCGGTCGACGCCCGGCAGGTGGTGCCGCTCCAGCATCGGCGGGGGATACGGGATGTCGAAGCCCGCCACCCGCAGCACCGGTGCCTCCAGGTGGTGGAAGCAGCGCTCGGTCACCCGCGCGGCGATCTCCGCTCCGGGGCCGCCGAAGCCGGTGGACTCGTGGACGACGACCGCGCGGCCGGTGCGCCGCACCGAGGCGCAGACGGTCTCGTCGTCGAACGGCACGAGCGAGCGCAGGTCGATGACCTCCAGGTCCCAGCCCTCGGCCTGGGCGGCCTCCGCGGCCTCCAGACAGACCGGCACGGAGGGGCCGTAGGTGATCAGGGTGGCGCCGGTGCCGCGACGCCGCACGACGGCCTTGCCGATCGGCTCGACGGGCGCGGGTGCCTCGGGGGACCAGTCGGACTTGGACCAGTAGAGCCGCTTGGGCTCCAGGAAGACCACCGGGTCGTCGGAGGCGATGGCCGCCCGCAGCAGCCCGTAGGCGTCCTCCACCGTGGCCGGGGTGACGACGTGCAGCCCCGGGGTGGCCGTGTAGTAGGCCTCGGAGGAGTCGCTGTGGTGCTCGACCCCTCCGATCCCGCCGCCGTACGGGACACGGATGACGATCGGCATCGGCATCGCGCCGCGGGTGCGGTTGCGCATCCGGGCCACATGGGAGATCAGCTGCTCGAACGCGGGGTACGCGAAGGCGTCGAACTGCATCTCGACGACCGGTCGCAGGCCGTACATGGCCATGCCGACGGCCGCGCCGAGGATGCCCGCCTCGGCCAGCGGGGTGTCCGTGCAGCGGTCCTCGCCGAACTCCTTGGCGAGTCCGTCGGTGACCCGGAAGACGCCGCCGAGGGTGCCGACGTCCTCGCCCATCACGTGGACGGTGGGGTCCTCGGCCATCGCGTCGCGCATCGCGCGCTGGAGCGCCTGTGCCATCGTGGCCGGCTTCGGCTTCCCGGCGGTCCCGCCGGTCTTGGCCGCGGCGGGGCCGGTCGTCGCGGTCGTCATCACGCCTCACCCTCGGCTTCGAGCTCGGCGCGCAACTGCGCCGCCTGTTCGCGCAACTGCGTGGTCTGCTCCGCGTACACGTGGGAGAAGAGGTCCATCGGGTCGAGCACCGGGTCGGCGTTCATCCGTTCGCGCAGGTCCGCGGCCATGGTCTCGGCGGCTTCGGCCGCCGCGCGCCTGCCGTCCTCGTCGAGGAGGCCACGCTCCGTCAGTTCCCTTTCCATGAGCAGGATCGGGTCGTGCGCCCGCCATGCCTCGACCTCGTCGGCCGTGCGGTAGCGCGTGGCGTCGTCGGCGTTGGTGTGGGCGTCGATCCGGTAGGTGACCGCCTCCACGAGGGTCGGTCCGCCGCCGCGGCGCGCACGGGCCACGGCCTCGGTCAGCACCTGGTGGACGGCGACCGCGTCATTGCCGTCGACGAGCCGGCCCGGCATTCCGTATCCGACCGCCTTGTGCGCCAGGGAAGGAGCCGCGGTCTGCTTGGCGAGCGGCACGGAGATCGCGAAGCCGTTGTTCTGGACGAGGAAGACCACGGGGGCCTGCCAGACCGCCGCGAAGTTCAACGCCTCGTGGAAGTCGCCCTCGCTGGTGCCGCCGTCGCCGACCATGGCGAGGGCGACCACGTCATCGCCCTTCAGGCGGGCGGCGTGGGCGAGCCCCACGGCGTGCGGCAGCTGGGTGGCGAGCGGCGTGCAGAGCGGTGCGATGCGATGCTCGTGCGGGTCGTAGCCGGTGTGCCAGTCACCGCGCAGCAGGGTCAGCGCCTGGACGGGGTCGAGGCCCCGGGCGACGGCCGCGAGGGTGTCGCGGTACGAGGGGAAGAGCCAGTCGCGCTCCTCCAGGGCGAGGGCGGCGGCGATCTCGCACGCCTCCTGGCCGGTGGTGGACGGGTACACGGCGAGCCGGCCCTGCTTGGTGAGGGCGGTCGCCTGGGTGTTGTACCGCCGGCCGCGGATCAGCTCCGCGTAGAGCCGGAGCAGCAGCGCGGGATCGGCGTCGGCCACCGCGTCCGTGCCGAGCACGCGCAGCGGCTCGGCCTCGGGCAGCAGCGGCGCGGGGTCGGTGCGCGGCTGCCAGGCCGGCGACGGGGTGTGCCGGTGGGCGGAAACGGCACCGGGCGGCTCTTGGACTGTCGAACTGCGCTGTTGCAACGAGTCCACCTCCTCATGGGAGCGGGCATAAGACCCGAAGGCGGGTGGCGCGAGTGTGGCGCGCCTCACCTACCGATTGTTCGGTCGTGGAGGCATTTTGGCTACAGGCACCTTCAGCCTGTGGACAAACGGTTCTCCAGGGCTTGGGATGAGGACAGGTCGTCCACCGGAGAGAGGCGGGGGCACATGGCGGATGAACAAATGGCCGATGACTGGCAGGTCGTCGCCCCGGGTCCCACGGCGGGTCTCCCCGCTCCCCCGGCGCGTCCCCTGGACGCCATCGACCGCGACATCCTGCGGATCCTGCAGGCGGACGGACGCGCCTCGATCCGCTCCGTCGCCGAGCGGGTGCACGTCTCCCGGGCCAATGCGTACGCCCGGATCAACCGGTTGATCGACGACGGGGTGATCCGTGGTTTCAGCGCCCGCGTGAACCACGAGCGGGCGGGGCACGGTGCCTCCGCCTACATCACGCTCAAGATCGTCCAGAATTCCTGGCGGACGGTGCGGGAACAGCTCCAGGCCCTGCCGGGAGCCGCGCACATCGCCTTGGTCAGCGGCGACTTCGACGTCCTGTTGCTGGTCCACACGCCCGACAACCGAACGCTGCGCGAGCTGGTGCTGACCAAGCTCCAGTCGATCCCGGAAGTGCTCTCCACCCGGACCCTGCTGGTCTTCGAGGAGACGGACCTGGACCCGGACCACCGGGCCCCGACCTGCTGAACCCCCGCTGGGCCGTACGGGGGACACGGGGAGGCGGGGCAGCGGTCCGCCCGGGGCGAGTCCCGGGCGGACGAGCGGATCAGGAGGCCGGACGGGCCGTCCCCGCACGGTTTCGACGGCCGGTCCGGACCCCGCGGCGAAGTGCCGCGGCGCACGGACGGCCGGGCCCGGGCGCACCACCCCATGCGCGGTTCAGCGTGGCGTTCGCAGCCCGTCGAAGGCCAGGTGGACGACGGTCTCGGCGAGCTGCTCGCGCTCCGCCGCACCGTCCGGGTGCGGCCGGTACCACTCCACCAGCGAGTTGATCATTCCGAAGAGGAGCCGGGTGGCGAGTCGGATGTCCACGTCGGCCCGGAGGTCGCCCTCGGCGGCAGCGGCCTTCAGCAGCTCGGCCACCTTGTGGTCGAACTCGCGGCGCCGCTCCATCGCCCACCGCTCGGTGGCCGTGTTGCCACGCACCCGCAGCAACAGCGTCACGTACGGAAGCTCGGCGATCAGCACCTCGACGGTGCGGCGCGTGACGTACTCGACCCGGGCGACGGCCCGGCCGCGCCCCGCCCCCGGCTCGTCGAGCACCGCGAAGAGCCCGTCCAGCGCCCGGCTGACCGCCCGCTGCAGCAGCTCCTCCTTGCCGGACACATGGTGGTAGATCGAGGACTTCGAGATCCCGGCGGCCTTGGACAGGTGCTCCATGGACGTGCCGTCGTAACCGCGCTCGTTGAAGACCCGCACCGCGACCGAGAGCAGCGTCTCGGGGGTGTAGGTGTCGCGCTTCGCCGTGGTCATCAGGAGTCCTGCCCTTCCTCGGCATGGCCCCGGCGGGCGGTGGCCAGGCTGGGTGCGTACCGCCCCGTCGGGTAGCTCTCGTGCATTTCCAGGAGCAGGTCCCGCACGCGCGCGTGCCCGATCCTCCCGGCCCACTCCAGCGGGCCGGCCGGATAGTTGACCCCGAGCCTCATCGCCGTGTCGACGTCCTCGGCGGTCGCGACCCCGCGGTCGACCGCGTCCGCCGCGACGTCGGCCAGCATCGCGACGGTACGGGCGACGATCATGCCGGGCACGTCACCGATCACGGACACCTGCTTGCCGAGCGCCTGGAAGAGGCCCACCGCCTCGGCGAGGGACCCGGTCGAGGTGCGCTCGCCGGCCGACAGGACGATCCGGCTCGCGCGCGCGTAGTCCAGGGCGAGGTCGAAGCTGATGATCTCCTCGTACGGGTACTCGAAGCAGGTCTCCCCGTCCGCGAGGCCGAGCCGGGCCCCGCCGGGGAGCAGGACGTGCCCGGAACCGGGCTGGCGCCGGACCTCGACCCCCGCCTCCTCGAAGAGCCCGACCAGCGGTTCGGCGGGTCCCAGGTCGCCGCGCACCGTGATCCACCCGGGCGCCTCCGCCGGCGGGGCGGTGTGCGGTTCGGGGCGCTCCGCACCCTCCGCGTACGAGAACCACCCGTGTCCCGACTTGCGGCCGAGCCGTCCCGACTCGACGAGCCGGCGCTGGGCGAGCGAGGGGGTGAACTTGGGGTCCTGGTAGAAGGACTCCCAGACCGACCGGGTGACGGCCTCGTTCACGTCCTGGCCGATGAGGTCGGTCAGCTCGAACGGCCCCATCCGGAAGCCGCCGCACTCGCGCAGCGCGGCATCGATGGTGGCGGGATCCGCCGCGCCCTCCTCGAACACCCGCAGCGCCTCGGCGTAGAAGGGGCGGGCGACCCGGTTCACGATGAAGCCGGGGGTGTCGGCGCAGCGCACCGGCGTCTTGCCCCAGCCCTTGACCGTCTCGTAGGCGCGCACGGCGGTGTCCGGTTCGGTGGCGAAGCCGCTGACGACCTCGACGAGGGGGAGCAGCGGCGCCGGGTTGAAGAAGTGCAGTCCGACGAAGCGGCCGGGCAGGCGCAGTCCTCCCGCGATGGCGGTGACGGAGAGGGAGGAGGTGTTGGTGGCGAGGACGGTGTCGTCGCCGACGATCTTCTCCAGGTCGGCGAAGAGCCGCTGCTTGACCGAGAGGTCCTCGACGATCGCCTCGATCACGAGGGCGGCGTCCGCGAACTCGGCGGGCTCTTCGGCCGCGTGCAGCCGCCCGACGGCCGCCTCCCGGGCCGTGGCGTCGAGACGGCCCTTCTCCACCAGCCGGTCCAGGCGGGCGGTGAGGGCGACGACGGCCTCGGCGGCCCGGCCGGGGGCACTGTCGTAGAGGTGGACGGGGTGCCCGGCGACCAGTGCGACCTGGGCGATGCCCTGGCCCATCGTGCCGGTGCCGACGACGGCGACGACGCGGTCCCGTGCCACGGCGGCTGCGCCGTCCCGGCCACCGGCGGCGGTCTCACTCGCGGTCACGTCGTCGTTCCCCCTGACGGTCACGTTGGCGCTCATGGCAGTGATCCTCCCCGATGGGTTTTCCACAGGATCGACGGACCCCCTTGTCCCGACCGATCGTTCGGTTACTCTAACTCCGTACGCGTCTCCCTGCCCAGCTCGACGAGGAGTTGGTCCACCCATGGCCACCGCTCAGCTGACCACCGACCGTCTGGCCGAGAAGCACCGGTCCACGCTCGACCAGGCGCTCGAAACCATTCGCACCCGCGCCTACTGGTCGCCGCACCCCGAGCACCCCAAGGCATACGGCACGGACGGCTCGCTCGACGCGGCGGCGGGGCTCGCCGCTCACCAGTCCGTGCTGAACACCCGCTTCGACCTCGACCAGCCCGGCACCGACGGCTGGACCGGCGGAGAAACTTCGCCCTACGGCCCGGCGCTCGGCGTCGAGTACCCGCACGCCGACTTCGACGTGCTGCTCCCCGCGATGCGCGCCGGCACGGGCGCCTGGAGGGACGCCGGCGCGGAGACCCGCGCCCTGGTCTGCCTGGAGATCATCGCCCGGATCTCCGCCCGCACCCACGAGTTCGCCCACGCCGTCATGCACACCAGCGGCCAGGCGTTCATGATGGCGTTCCAGGCCGGCGGCCCACACGCCCAGGACCGCGGCCTGGAGGCCGTGGCGTACGCGTACGAGGAGCAGACCCGCACCCCCGCGGGGCGGGCCGGCTGGTCCAAGCCCCAGGGCAAGCGCGACCCGCTGGAGCTGAGCAAGGAGTTCACCCCGGTCGGCCGTGGCATCGCCCTGGTCATCGGCTGCAACACCTTCCCCACGTGGAACGGCTACCCGGGCCTGTTCGCCTCCCTCGCCACCGGCAACCCGGTCCTGGTCAAGCCGCATCCGCGCGCCGTGCTGCCGCTCGCGCTCACGGTGAAGATCGCCCGTGAGGTGCTCACCGAGACCGGCTTCGACCCGAACCTGGTCGCGCTCGCCGTCGAGCGCCCCGGAGAGGGCATCGCCAAGACCCTGGCCGTGCGCCCCGAGATCCGGATCATCGACTACACCGGCTCCACCGCGTTCGGCGACTGGCTGGAGGCCAACGCCCGACAGGCCCAGGTCTACACCGAGAAGGCCGGCGTCAACACGGTCGTGGTCGACTCCACCGACGACTACAAGGGCATGCTCGCCAACCTGGCCTTCTCGCTGTCCCTCTACAGCGGTCAGATGTGCACCACCCCGCAGAACCTGCTGATCCCGCGCGACGGCATCGAGACCGACCAGGGCCCCAAGTCGTACGACGAGGTCGTCGCCGACATCGCGGCGGCGGTCGACGGTCTGCTCGGTGACGACGCCCGGGCCAACGGCCTGCTCGGTGCCCTGGTCAACCCGGACGTGAAGGCGCGTCTCGAAGCCGCCGCCGAGCTCGGCGAGGTCGCCCTCGCCTCCCGCGAGGTGGTCAACCCCGAGTACCCGGACGCCGTGGTCCGCACTCCGGTGATCGTGAAGCTGGACGGCTCCAAGCCGGACGCACAGTCCGCGTACTTCTCCGAGTGCTTCGGCCCGGTCTCCTTCGCCGTCTCGGTGGACTCCACCGCGGACGCCCTGGAGCTGCTGCGCCGCACGGTCCGGGAGAAGGGCGCGATGACGGTCGGCGCCTACACGACCTCGGCCGAAACCGAGCGCGCGGTGGAGGAGGTCTGCCTGGAGGAGTCGGCCCAGCTCTCGCTGAACCTCACGGGCGGGGTGTACGTGAACCAGACGGCCGCCTTCTCCGACTTCCACGGTTCCGGCGGCAACCCCGCGGCGAACGCGGCGCTGTGTGACGGCGCCTTCGTCTCCAACCGCTTCCGGGTGGTGGAGGTCCGCCGCCAGGCCTGATGCACGAGGTGTGGAGGTCCCTCGGGGCCTCCACACCCCTTCACGGAGCCTCGATCTCCGCGTACCGCTGGACCCATGCATGCATGGCGATCGCCGCCGCGGCGCCCGCATTGATCGACCGGGTCGAACCGAACTGGGCAATCGAGCAGACCATCTCCGCGTGGACGCGGGCCTCCTCGGTGAGTCCCGGCCCTTCCTGCCCGAAGAGCAGCACACAGCGACGGGGCAGCACGGTCCGCTCCAGCGGAACGGCGCCCGGCAGGTTGTCGATGCCGATGACGGGCAAGCCCTCGGCCGCCGCCCACGAGGTCAGCGACGCGGTGTCCGGATGGTGCCGGACGTGCTGGTAGCGGTCGGTGACCATGGCACCCCGCCGGTTCCAGCGGCGTCGGCCCACGATGTGGACCTCCTTCGCCAGGAAGGCATTGGCGGTCCGCACCACCGACCCGATGTTGAAGTCGTGGCCCCAGTTCTCCACCGCCACGTGGAAGTCATGGCGCCGGGTGTCGAGGTCGGCCACGACCGCCTCGTGCCTCCAGTAGCGGTAGCGGTCCACGACGTTGCGCCGGTCGCCGCCGGCCAGCAGCTCGGGGTCGTACCGCTCGTCCCGTGGCCACGGCCCCGGGTGCGGCCCGACGCCGATCTCGGGTCCGAACCCTTCGTCGTACTGGATCGGCTCGGACTGTTCTTCCGTGGTGCTCACCCGACGAGGGTACGGGGAGCGGGCTCCTCACCCGTACGGCGCTGCTCGGGCACCGGCTCGGCGGGGGACCCGGTGGAGGGCCGGCGCAGCAGTCGGTCCTTGCCCTTGGTCACCCAGGCGCCCAGCGCGACCAGGAACGTCGTCGGCAGGAACACGGCATCGGCGGAGATCATCGCGAGCGAGAACACCGGCAGTCCGAGGAGCACCGCGATCCCCGCGTGCTCGGCCATCATCATGACGAGCAGGACGTTCTTGACCTTGCGGTTGAAGAGCGTGAAGGGGAAGGCGACCTGGACGACCACGGTGCCGTAGGTCAGCAGCATCACCATGATCCCGCTGGCGCCGAGCACCTCGGAGAGGGCCGGCCAGGGCGTGAAGTAGTTCAGGTGCAGCGGGTAGAACAGGGCGGTTCCGTCCTGCCAGCGCGATCCCTGGATCTTGTACCAGCCCGCCGTGGCGTAGATCAGACAGACCTCCGCCATGAGGACGACGAGGGTGGCGTTGTGCGCGAGGTTGGCGAGGACGTCGAGCAGGGTGCGCGGTTCCCCGGGGACAAGCCGGCACACCAGCCACCACAAGCCGTGCCCGAGCCACAGCACCCACAGCAGCACCGGCACCCACCACTCGCCGGTGACGTCGCTGAACCAGGTGGCGGTGAGGACGAAGCCGCCGAGCACCACCCACAGCACGGGCCCGACGACATCACGGCGCGGAGGCCCCCCGGCACGGGCCTCACGGGCCTCACGGGCCGCTCGTCGGGCATCGAGGGACCACACCCGTCCGCAGCGGGTGAAGGCGAGGTAGATCGCGACGAGGTGGAGCACGTTGTCACCGCCGTCGCCCACGAAGACGGAGCGGTTCTGCAGCGAGAGCACGCCGACCATGAAGACCACGGACACGGCCCGGGTCCGCCAGCCCACCAGAAGCAGGGCGGCGGAGAGCACCGCGAGCCCGTAGACGATCTCGAACCAGATCCGGCCGTCCGACCACAGGAGGACGGTGAAGGCACGGTTGTCGGCGATGAGCCGGTGCGCCATCTCCCAGGACCAGGGTCCCTCGGGGCCGTAGAGGAGGTGCCGGTGCGGAATCTCCCGTAGCAGGAACAGCAGCCAGGTCAGGGAGAAGCCGATGCGTACGATCGCGCTCTGGTACGGGGCGAGCGGCCGGCTGGTGACGGCTTGGACGGCACGGGCGAGACGTCGGTCGAGGGGCTCGCGGGGAGCTGCGGACATGACGTGGGAGCTGCTCATCGGCCCGTCTCCGTGCGGCTCGTGCCGGCCCCGGCGGGCCGGTCGGCTTCGGTGACCTTCCACCACGGGAAGTCCCGGTGGGATGGGGTCTTCTGCGATTTCTCGTCGCTCCACGGAGCGGCGGGGACGGCCCGGCTGACGGTGCGGAGCTGGATGCGCTGCGCAGCGGCGCCGAGGGAGTGCCCGTCCGTGCCTTCGAGGGCGTCGAGCCGGAGCATCGCGATCCGGCGCATGTACTGCTCCGAGAGGGTGCCGCGCAGACCACTGGGTTGGAAGTCGTCGTCGTGCGTGTTGAGGTAGAAGTCCACGGCCCGGCGAAGCTGGTTCTGCTGGGCGTGGCTGGGCATCGGATTGTGGCGGATCTGCTCGACGTCCTGGGCGGTGAGGTCGACCCAGTCAGTGGTGCGGCGCCCTCCGCCAGCGGTGATGACCTCGGCACGCACCTCGACGGAGAGGTTCGTCTGGAGCGGGTTGGGCGCGAAGAGCTTCCAGTTCTGCTCGAACTCGGGATAGATCCAGTCGCCGACGGCCTCGCCGTGCCGCTTGGTCAGCGTGTTGGACGGGGCCACGTGGAGGAACACCATCGAGAGGTGGACGCAGACGAGCACGCCGGCCACGGCGAGTGCCACGGCGGCGACGACCTGGTAGGGCAGCGACAGCGCCATGATCCCGGTGCCGCCACCGGTTCCCCCGGGTGCGGGGCCGGCTCCGTCCCCGGCACCGGCGGCCCGGGCTTCCTCGGGCTCCGGAAGGGCGGTCCGCGGGTCAGCGGTGGATCCCCGCCCGTCGTCGCTCACCCCGACCGCGTCCTTCTCGACGTACGCGTCCATCCCGCCCCGATCCCGATCGGCCCGCCTCGGTTATCCACAGGGTTGACACCATACGGGCCGTCGACCCACCATTGAAGTCATTCAACCGAACGATCGGTCGGTAGGGGATCTGATGACCGCAGTGACGGCAGGGACGGCAGGGACCACGGGCGTGCCCGGCGCGTCGGACGCGGCCATGGCGGCGGAGCAGGCCGCGCACGAGGCCGTGTTCGACGCCGCCGTCGCCGCCGACGAGCGGATCGAGCCGCGCGACTGGATGCCCGAGGCCTACCGGGCCTCACTCGTCCGTCAAATCGCCCAGCACGCCCACTCCGAGATCATCGGGATGCAGCCCGAGGCGAACTGGATCACCCGCGCGCCTTCCCTGCGCCGCAAGGCCATCCTCATGGCCAAGGTGCAGGACGAGGCCGGCCACGGTCTGTACCTGTACAGCGCGGCGGAAACCCTCGGCACCAGTCGCGACGAGCTCCTCGACAAGCTCCACTCCGGCCGCCAGAAGTACTCATCGATCTTCAACTACCCCACGCTGACCTGGGCCGACGTCGGTGCCATCGGTTGGCTCGTCGACGGGGCCGCCATCACCAACCAGGTGCCGCTCTGCCGCTGCTCCTACGGCCCGTACGCCCGCGCGATGGTCCGGGTCTGCAAGGAGGAGTCCTTCCACCAGCGCCAGGGGTACGAGGCCCTGCTCGCCCTCTCCCGCGGCACCGAAGCCCAGCACGCCATGGCGCAGGACGCGGTGGACCGCTGGTGGTGGCCCTCGCTGATGATGTTCGGTCCGCCGGACGACGAGTCCGCGCACTCCGCCCAGTCAATGGCCTGGAAGATCAAGCGCCACTCCAACGACGAACTGCGCCAGCGCTTCGTCGACATCGCCGTGCCCCAAGCCGAGGCCCTCGGCCTCACCCTCCCCGACCCCGACATCCGGTGGAACGAGGAGCGCGGGCACTACGACTTCGGCCCGATCGACTGGGCCGAGTTCTGGGACGTCCTCAAGGGGAACGGCCCCTGCAACGACCAGCGGCTCAACAAACGGCGCCAGGCCCACGAAGACGGCGCCTGGGTCAGGGAAGCCGCGGCGGCCTACGCGGAGAAGCACACCGGCAAGCACGGAGGGGCACAGGCATGACGAGCGACGGTTGGCCGTTGTGGGAGGTGTTCGTGCGCTCCCGCCGCGGACTGTCCCACACCCACGCGGGCAGTCTCCACGCACCCGATGCGGAGATGGCACTGCGGAACGCCCGCGATCTGTACACCCGTAGGTCCGAGGGAGTGTCGATCTGGGTCGTCCCGTCGACGGCCATCACCGCCTCCTCCCCCGACGAGAAGGACCCCTTCTTCGAACCTGCCGCGGACAAGCCCTACCGCCACCCGACCTTCTACGAGATCCCGGAGGGGGTGAAGCACCTGTGACCGGCGCCGCCCACAGCACCGACACCCCCGTCACCGCGGCCCTCGCCCTCGGCGACGACGCCCTCGTCCTCTCCCACCGCCTGGGGGAGTGGGCCGGCTCCGCCCCGGTCCTGGAGGAGGAAGTGGCCCTGGCCAACATCGCCCTCGACCTCCTCGGCCAGGCCCGGGTCCTGCTCTCCCTCGTCGGCGACGAGGACGAGCTGGCCTACCTCCGCGAGGAGCGCTCCTTCCGGAACGTCCAGTTGGTCGAGCAACCGAACGGCGACTTCGCCCACACCATCGCCCGACAGCTCTACTTCTCCACCTACCAGCGGCTCCTGTACGGGCAGCTGGCCAGCGCCGAAGGCCCCTTCACAGGCCTCGCGGCCAAGGCCGTCAAGGAAGTCGCCTACCACCAGGACCATGCCGAGCACTGGACCTTGCGCCTCGGCGACGGCACCGCGGAGAGCCACGCCCGGATGCAGCGGGCCTGCGAGGCGCTCTGGCGTTACACCGGGGAACTGTTCCAGCCCGTCGACGGCCTCGACCTGGACCTCCGGTCCCTGGAGAGCGCCTGGCTCGACTCGATCACCGACATCCTCGGCCGGGCCGGCCTCGCCCTGCCCTCCGGGCCGCGCACCGGTGCATGGGCCGCGGGAGCCGGCCGCCAAGGCCTGCACACCGAAGCCTTCGGGCGGATGCTGGCCGAGATGCAACACCTGCACCGCAGCCACCCGGGGGCGTCATGGTGACCATGACGGCCCTGGAGGAGGAACTGAGCCGGATCGCCGGCTCAGTTCCCGATCCGGAGCTGCCCGTCCTCACCCTGGAGGAGCTCGGCGTCATGCGGGGCGTCCGGGTCCTCGCTCCCGGCCGGGTCGAGGTGTCGCTCACTCCCACGTACACGGGATGCCCCGCCATCGAGGCGATGTCCTCAGACATCGAGCACGCCCTCCACGACCACGGCGTACCGGAGGTCTCCGTCGTCACGGTGCTCACCCCGGCCTGGTCCACCGACGACATCAGCGAGGAGGGACGGCGCAAGCTCACCGAGTTCGGCATCGCCCCGCCCCGCCCCCAGGGCCCGGCCGGCGGTCCCGTACCGCTGAGCCTGGCGATCCGCTGCCCCCACTGCGGATCCACCGACACCGAGCTCCTGAGCCGCTTCTCCTCCACCGCGTGCAAGGCCCTGCGCCGCTGCACCGCCTGCAGCGAACCGTTCGACCACTTCAAGGAGTTGTAGATGCTGCCCTCCGACACCGGACGGACCGGCTTCCAGCCGCTCCGGGTGAGCGAGGTCGAGCGACTCACGGACGACTCCGTGGCCGTCACCTTCGCGGTCCCGACCGAACTCCACGAGGCGTACCGCCACCTCCCCGGCCAGCACCTCGCCCTGCGCCGCATCACCGAGGACGGCACGGAGGTCCGACGCACGTACTCGATCTGCGCCCCCGCGGCCCCTCCCGGCGAGCCCCCCGTCCTGCGGGTCGGCATCCGGCTGGTCGACGGCGGGTCGTTCTCGACGTACGCCCTCAAGGAACTGGCCGTCGGGGACTCGGTCGACGTCATGGAACCCATGGGCCGGTTCACCCTCGCCCCGCGTGCCGGCCAGTTCGCGGCCGTCGTCGGGGGCAGCGGCATCACCCCGGTCCTGTCGATGGCGGCAACTCTGCTCGCCCGCGAGCCGGAGGCCCGGTTCTGCCTGATCAGGAGCGACCGCACCGCGGCCTCCACGATGTTCCTCGATGAGGTCGCCGACCTCAAGGACCGCTACCCGGACCGCTTCCAGCTGGTCACGGCCCTGTCCAGGGAGGAGCAGCAGGCGGGCCTGCCCTCGGGCCGCCTCGACCAGGAGCGGCTCACCGCCCTGCTGCCGGCCCTCCTGCCCGTCGAGGCGATCGACGGCTGGTTCCTCTGTGGTCCCTTCGGTCTGGTCCAGAGTGCCGAGCAGGCACTGCGCGACCTGGGTGTCGACCGCCTTCGGATCCACCAGGAGATCTTCCACGTCGACGACGGTTCTGCCCCGGCCCCGACGCCGGCGGCCGACGGCCCGACACACGCCACGCTGACGGCCACTCTGCACGGCCGCTCCGGCACCTGGCCGGTGGAACAGGGCGAAACACTGCTCGAGACCGTCCTCCGCGCCCGGGCAGACGCCCCGTACGCCTGCAAGGGCGGAGTCTGCGGTACCTGCCGTGCCTTCGTCGTTGACGGGGAGGTCCGGATGGACCGGAACTTCGCACTGGAACCGGAAGAGACCGACGCGGGATACGTCCTGGCGTGTCAGTCCCACCCGGCAACGCCAGAGGTGGAGTTGGACTTCGACCGCTGACCCTCACGCGCCCCGATGCCTGACGGCCGTCGAAGCACCTCAAGCATCGACGGCGCGGAGCCCGACGAAGTGACGGCGCCGCCATTCCCTTCCCCTGGAACCTGTTCTATGTTGACGACCCGTCAGGAATGTGGGTCAGCAACGGGAAGGTAGCGCCGTGGACTTCACCTTCACCGAAGAACAGCAAGCGGCCGTCGAGGCGGCCAAGGCGGTCTTCTCGGACGTCACGCCCGACGCGGTCCCCAGCCCCGCCCTCACTCCCGGTGCCGTGGCCGAGGACCTCGACCGACCGCTCTGGTCCCGCCTCGCCGCCGCTGACCTCCTCGGCCTCACACTGGCCCCCGAGCACGGCGGCGCGGGCCTGGACCCCATCGCCCTCTGCCTCGTCCTCCGCGAGTCGGCCCGGGTCCTCGCCCGCATACCGCTCCTGGAGACCAGTGCCGTCGCCCTGACCGTCGAGCAGTACGCCCCTCCCCAGGTCTCCGCCGAGCTGCTGCCCCGCGTCACCCGCGGCGAGCGCGTCCTCACCGTCGCCGCCCACGGACGCACCGGTCACGAGTCCGCCGACCGTGCCGTCCGAGCACGCCGCGAAGGCGCCGACTGGATCCTCGACGGCCTCCAGACCGCCGTCCCCTGGGCTCACGGCGCCGACATCATCGCCGTACCGGCATGCACCAGCGACGGCCGCACGCTCCTCGCCCTGGTGCCCCGCACCCACGACGGACTGGTGCTCAGCGACCAGTACTCCACCAGCGGCGAACTCCTCGCCCAGCTGCACCTCGACGCCGTACGGCTCGACGCCACCCGGATCATCGACGCTGATGGCGCCTGGGAACGGCTGCACGGCATCCTCACCACCGGGACCTGCGCGCTCGCCCTCGGCCTCGGCGAGACCGTGCTCACCATGACGAGCCAGTACACCGGAAAGCGCGAACAGTTCGGCCACCCCGTGGCCACCTTCCAGGCCGTGGCCGTCCAGACCGCCGACCGCTATATCGACCTGCGCGCCATGGAGGCCACCTTGTGGCAGGCCGCCTGGCGCATCACCCATGAGGCCAGCGGGCGCCTCCCCGCCGCGGGGGACATCGCCGTCGCGAAGATCTGGGCCTCCGAGGGAATGCGCCGCGTGGTGCAGACCGCCCAACACCTCCACGGCGGCTTCGGTGCCGATACCGACTACCCGCTGCACCGCTATCACGCCTGGGCCAAGCACCTGGAACTGTTCCTCGGCCCCGCCGCGGCCCACGAGGAAGCCCTGGGAGACCTGCTGGCCAGCCATCCCCTCGGCTGACCCGGACGAAGCGGTCTCAGAGGACGAAGGCCGGACTGCCGCTCTCCGCCACCATGGGACGCCCGGCACCGTCCCAGGCGAGCATCCCGCCGTCCACGTTCACCGCGTCGAAGCCCTGTCGCACCAGATACTGCGTGACCTGCGCCGAACGACCGCCCACCCGGCACATCACATAGGCGCGACCGCGCTCGGCAACGGCTTCCGTCACCTCGCCGAAGCGGCCCACGAAATCACTCATCGGGACGTGCAGCGCCCCTTCGACGTGACCTGCTGCCCACTCGTCGTCCTCCCTGACGTCCAGCACCAGGGCATCGGCCGGCACGGAAGCCACGTCCACCGAGGGCAGGGGGGAGAAATTCATGGAACAAGCCTTCTCTCTTCGAAACCGCCCGAAGAACTCGAGCCACGGAAAACCTACTGCACCAGCTCCGCGAGCTCGGCCTCCCGATGGGAGACCTGTGCGAGCAGCTGCTCGGCGATCTCCTCCAGGAGCTGGTCCGGATCCTCCGGCGCCATCCGCAGCATCGCGCCGATCGCGCTCTCCTCCAGCTCCCGCGCCAGCGCCGACAACATGTCCTTGCGCTCGGCCAGCCACTCCAGGCGCGCGTAGAGCTCCTCGCTCTCGCTGAGCCGCTCCGCAACCGGCACCGGTCCGGCCTCCCACTCCGCGGAGAGCTCGCGGAGCAGCGCTTCGTCACCACGCGCATACGCGGCGTTCACCCGCGTGATGAACTCCTCGCGCCGCCTCCGCTCGCCCTCCTCGCGGGCCAGGTCGGGGTGGGCCTTGCGGGCCAGCTCGCGATAGAGCTTGCGGGCCTCCTCGCTGGGGCGGACCCGCTTCGGCGGCTGGACGGGCCGGTCCGTGAGCATCGCAGCGGCCTCGGCGGACAGACCGTCGCCGTCGATCCACTCGTGGAAGAGCTCGTCGACGCCGGGCATGGGCAGGACCGCCGCCCGTGCCTCCTGAGCCCGCCGCAGGTCCTCCGGGTCTCCGGTCCTCGCCGCACGCGCCTCGGCGATCCGTGCATCGAGCTCATCGAGCCGCGCGTACATCGGGCCGAGCTTCTGGTGGTGCAGCCGCGAGAAGTTCTCCACCTCGACCCGGAAGGTCTCCACGGCGATCTCGAACTCGATCAGCGCCTGCTCGGCCACCCGCACGGCCTGCTCAAGCCGTGCCTCGGGCCGCTCCTCGGATCTCTGCCGGTCCGAAGCCTGCACCCCACCGGGCAGCTCGTCCGCGGGCTGCTCGCCCCTGGGCCGCTCGTCGCCGGGTCCTTCGTCCACACCCTGGTCCACGCTCACGTCCACGCCCGCCCAGTCCTCGTTCCACCTCGTCCCATCCCAGACTACGGGCCTTCCGGGGAGGCTCTTCCTCCCTCCCCGTCCCCACCTCCCCGCTCGTCGACGTCAGACGCCCAGTTCGGCCGCCATGCGACCGCTGCGGACGGCCGAGAGCAGGTCGGCATGGTCGGCGGTGGTGCGGTCCGCGTAGGCGACGGCGAAGGAGGCAATGGCCTCGTCGAGCTCCTCGTTCTTGCCGCAGTAGCCGGATATCAAGCGAGGGTCGGCGCTGTGGGCATGTGCGCGGGCGAGCAGGGCCCCGGTCATGCGCCCGTAGTCGTCGAGCTCGGCCGCGGTGAGCGCGGCCGGATCGACACTGCCCTTGCGGTTGCGGAACTGACGCACTTGGAACGGGCGCCCCTCGACGGTCGTCCAGCCGAGCAGTATGTCGCTCACGACCTGCATCCGCTTCTGTCCGAGCACCACGCGCCGTCCCTCGTGGCCGGCGTCCGGCGCGGCGAAGCCCGCGGCCGGCAGATGGGGCAGCAGCACGGACGGCCGCGCCTCCTTCACCTGGAGCACCAGCGGCTCGCCCCGGTGGTCGAGGAGCAGCACCACGTACGAGCGGGTACCCACGCTGCCGGTGCCGACCACCCGGAAGGCCACGTCGTGCACGGCGTACCGGGCGAGGAGCGGCAGCCTGTCCTCGGCCACCGTCTCCAGGTATCCGCCGAGGGAGGCGGCGACCGCGGCGGCCTCGGCAGCCGGGACCCTCCGCAGGACCGGAGGAGCGTCGACGAACCTGCGGCCACCGCCTTCGGCGTCCGTGAGCGCCTCGGTCGACCGTGCGGCGAACCGGGCACTGGTGTTCTTGCGGGCCTTGGCGGAGACCCGCTCCAGGGTG
Source organism: Streptomyces sp. NPDC058877 (assembly GCF_042742855.1). Classification (NCBI taxonomy): domain Bacteria; kingdom Bacillati; phylum Actinomycetota; class Actinomycetes; order Kitasatosporales; family Streptomycetaceae; genus Streptomyces; species Streptomyces sp. NPDC058877. Next base: position 32,637 of record NZ_JBHYMF010000016.1, read on the forward strand.
CCGATCAGATCGTGGGCGTCGGCGTGCGAGACGAGTTCCTCGTCGGCGATCGCGTTCCAGGCGTCGAGGGCGGGCAGCCGGGCCAGCAGCCGCATGGTGTGCCGGTAGGCGCCGGCGGCGTCGAAGGCCGCGGCCCGACACACGTCCTCGCCGGCGCCCGTTTCGCGCCCGGCGAGGACGAGGGAGGTCGCAAGTCGCTTGAGGTCCCACTCCCACGGGCCCACGACGGTCTCGTCGAAGTCGTTGAGGTCGATGACGAGCCGGCCTCGGGCGTCCCCGTAGAGGCCGAAGTTGGCGGCGTGCGCATCACCGCAGATCTGGGCGGCGATCCCGGTGACGGGCGTCCCGGCAAGATCCTGGGCCATCAGCCCGGCGGAGCCGCGCAGGAAGGCGAAGGGGCCGGCCGCCATCCTGCCGACGCGGATCGGCGCGAGCTCCGGGACCCGGCCCCGGCTCGATTCCTCGACGGCGCGCACGGCGTCCGGGCGGTCGGCGGCCATGACCGACAGCTCGTGGGAGGAGCGGGGCACCCGCTCGCGCAGCAGCTTCCCGCGCTCCTTGGGGGAGTCCCCGGAACCGGGGACGGCACGGCGCGCGAACCCCGGCACCTGTGGGACGCGCGCCCCGCCCTGCTCTTCGTCCGTACCACGCTGCGCTGGCACGACGGCCCGAATCCCGTTCATTGGGACGCCCCCCGATGCAATGTCCAACATCATTCGGCCCTGACCGTACCCCCGTATGCGATCGACCGTCTTCCCCTGTGGACAACGGCCGTCCGGGCCTGTGGACAACCAGGGAACACCTCCAGGACCGCACTCCCCGGGCTGCGTACGGCACGCCCTCAGACCGCGACGGCCTCTTCCGCCTCCTCCTCGGCCTCGACCCGGTCTCCGTCGCCGGACCGGGCGTCCGCCACGGCCCCGCCCCGCTTCTCCGAGAGCCCGGCGACGACGACGAGCACGGCCCCGGCGAGGAGCCAGACGGCGAGGACCAGGGCGTGGTGGGCGATCCGGTGCCCGTCGAAGTAGACGTGGCTGCGCACGCCCTCGACGAAGCCCGCTCCGTTCCAGAAGGCGTGCAGCGCACCGAAGAAGCCGGGTTGGAGCTCGGGTCGGTAGATGCCGCCGGAGCTGGTGAAGTTGAGCATGACGAACAGCACCATCACACCGAGCGTGGTCCAGCGGCGCAGGAAGGCGTGCAGGCCGATGCCGATGGCGAGGATGCCCGCCGCGTACAGCCAGGACATCGCCCACACCCCGCCGAGCCCCCTGTCGACCAGGTGGAAGGCGGGGCCGGCGAAGAAGGTGCCGATCAGGCTGACGACGAGCGACGTTCCGGCGGCGAGGAGGGCCCTGGTCCGCATGGGCAGGACGGCCCCGGCCCCGCCGATGACGGCGACGGAGGCGTACGCGCCGATGCTGAGGGCGACGAGCAGGAAGAAGACGCCCTGACCGGTGGGGTCGCCGGAGGCCGTGGGGGCGAGGTCGGTGACCCCGAGCGGCGCGCCCCGGGCGGCGGCGACCTCGGTGAACACCTTCTCGACGGCCATCGCGCTGGTGTCGGAGGAGGCCGAGGCGATGAGGAGCTCGGGCCGTTCGCCCGGCACGTAGGCACCGAAGCTGCGCTGCTCGCGCAGGGCGGAGACGGCTGCGCCCCGGTCGGTGACGGTACGGACGTCGAGGGCGCCGTCGGCCTCGTCCTGCAGGGTCTGCGCGAGGACCTGGACGGTGGTGCCGGAGCCGACGACGTCGACCCGTAGCCCACGGGGCTCGGGGGCGTGGAAGGCCCCGAGGTAGGCAAGCCCCATGCCGATGCACATCAGCAGGGGGGTGAGCAGATGTCCGAGGACGTGCCGCAGGGCACCGCTGGTGTTCGGTCCTGCTGACACCGAGACCTCCATGGTTGGCTTTTACAACTAAATAACCGTTGTACTATACAACTCAAAGCTCACGGCAGGCCACCGGCGACCACGCGACGGCGGGCGCCCGAACGACACCGGGGAGCAAGGATGACCGGCGGCGCACAGCCAGCCCGCGAGGCGTCCATCGACGTCATCCAGCGCGAGCTGACGGCCTTCGCACGCCGCGCCCGCGCCGCGGCGGCCCGGGTCCACCCCGAGCTCCCGCTCGTCTCGTACACGCTCCTCGCTCACATCGAGGAGGAACGCGGCTGTCGCGCCACCGACCTCGCGGCGCACTACTTGCTGGACAAGTCGACGGTCAGCCGCCAACTCGCAGGCCTGGAGAAGCTGGGCTTCGTCGAGCGGCGCGCGGCCCCGGACGACCACCGGGTACAGGTCCTCCATCCCACCGAGGCCGGCTCCGCGGTCCTCGCCACGGCCCAGGCGAACCGTCAGGTCGCCTTCCAGCAACGCCTGGGGGACTGGCCCCCCGAGGACCTGGCCCGCTTCGCGGACTATCTGCTGCGCTACAACACCGCATCCACGCCCCCGTCCCCCGACACCCGCTCGGACTGACGCGCACCGCCTCCGGCAAACCGCTCCACCACGCGCCGGGGCGGCCGGGGAGGGGCGGCGTCCCCGGCCCCACCGCTCCACACGACCGAGAGCCGGCCGAAGGCCCACGACCGAAGGCGTGGGACTCGATGCCAGGCGGCTGGGGAGCCGCCGGGCAGTCACGCGCGCAAGCAGCACCCCACGCGATCGGCAGGGAAAAGCGAAACGGTCGGCATCGTGATCACGATGCCGACCGTTTCGTCGTTGCTACCAGGACACTCTCGGGTGTCCCTTGGTGGGGCACCGACGAAACGCGCTGGTCAGCGGCGCACCAGGGAGGACCGAAGATCGTTTCCCGCGCTGTGCCTCCGGATTTCCCATCGCCCTGGTGGCCGAGGGTTCAGGGATGCCGGCGGGTCCTCGACGGATCTAGAACGTCTAGCCACACATCGAGCTGCTTGGCCTCGTGGACGAACACCTTGCTGTCCCCACGCACCTGCCTATACCGCTCCACTAGGTCCTGCGCGACCTCCGCGACCATGTCGGGGAACGGACCGTGCACCTCGCGGCTCCAGTCCCTGGCTCGCCGGTCCGAGCGGTGGAGATGGTCAAGCGGCAGCTTACGGCAGGCCGCCCAGGTGATCAGCTCCGGAGCGTACTTCAGAAGATGTTCATGGCCTGCCGGAGAGGCGCCGCACAGGCGCTTGACCACTTTGAGGGCGGCCTCCCGCGCCTCCACCGCTCGCTGCACGCTGAAGGCATGGACACCTTCGTGGATCAGGCTCCTATAATCCAACCCATCCACATCCCTCCAAAGCGCGTGGAGACCGTCCAGGGTGCTGACCTGGTGGGTGAGTGTGGGCCATGGCGACGAGGCCGTGCATGCCAGGGCACGGGTCACATCGGCCATGGAGTAGCCGCAGGGGTGCGGACCGGCGACAACGCCCCGGCGGTGGTCGAAGAACCCTCCCTCAGTCCGAAATTCTGCTGCGATACGTTTCAGATGCGGGCAGCGGGAGAGACGGTCCTGAGGGTGGGTCGGGTTGGCGTAATCGCCGGCTTCCTCGCTCAGCCGCCTGACGCGTGCGCGGTCAGCTCCCACGACGATCTCGACCCGAACATTCGCATGGTCGAGATGTGCTCCCGAGACCTCTCTCATGACATGCGCGAGGACGACCAACCGCTGGAAGCCCTTGATGCACTCGACACCGGACATTTCGACGCCACCGTCAGCACGCGACAGCACCGCGTCCGCACCGAGAACGAGCGGATCACCGACCGCTCCGAAGTCCCAAGGACGATGTCGCAGCATGTCGGCCATGCGCTGATTCTCGTCACTGTCCGCGAGGTAGCCACGGGTGCTGTTGAGTCGGATCGCGGCGTCCGGCCCTGCAGCCAGGCCCGAGAGCTCTCGCCCGGACACCATGACTGCCAAGCGGTCCGAGAGCCGCGCCCAGGCGCGAGGGTGCACTACCAGGCTGGGCCGACCTGACGGAGCCGTCGGCACACCGCCTGATCCCGGGTACCAGGCATCGTGCGCATGACTGTGTGCGTTCATGCCTGGCCAACGCTCGAGAGATCTTGTAGTGATTGGCCAGCGCGTTGTCTCCCTCCCGTGGGGCATCCTCAGGGCGTCAGGTTGCCACGGAACCCTGTGACGTTTCGCAGAGAGGATCCGTCGATGACTCGAAGACCGCGAGGCTGACCTCAGCCCTGGCGGCGAAAGCGCGGCTGCGGGTGCACTCGATCTTGAGGGGTGGTGCTCACGGAGGCGACGCCCACATCGGCTCCTCAGCTTGCGGATGGTGCGGGTCAGTCGGCGTCCAGGTCACCGGCCAGCCCGGCCAGCAGAGCCTCGCGCATCGCGGCAGTCGCAACGGCGAGGGTCGCCCGGTGAGGAAGGTACGCGTCGGTGTGGCACGCCGGACCCACCGGGCCGAGCCGACCGCCGGGTTCACCGGACCCGACGAACCAGTACACGGCCGGACTGCCGAAGGCCTGGACGAGGACACTGACGTCGTCCGATGCGAGGGCGGGCGGGACCGTGAGGTGACGCACCGGCAGTCGGCTTTCGTGCACCATGGCCAGGCGGTCACGGACCCGCGGCGTGTTCTCCACCCGAGGAACCTGGCTGTCATGGGTCAGTCGGACGTCCTCGCCGAAGATGAGTCCGGCTGCGGCGGCCTCTGCCCGTACGAGCGACTCGATGCGGTCGAGAATCGGCTCCCGCACGCGTTCCGCGAAGGTGCGGATGTTCACCCTGGCGGAAACACTGGGCGCGCGCAGGCCCGGTGCGGACGGTGCCTCCAGCGCGGGCACGGATACCACCGCCTGCTCGAACGGCGGCACGTCACGGCCCACCACGGTGTGCAGGCGCTGGGTGAGATTCGCGGCGAAGAGCACGAGGTCAGGGCCAGAATCCGGGGAGCCGGTGTGTCCGCCCGGAGCATGTGCCGTGACGGTAAGGGTGTCCGCGGCGGCGAGCGCCGTTCCGGGGGTGGAGGCGAGCACTCCGACCGGCGCCATGGCCGAGACGTGTTGGCTGAGCAGGACGTCAGGACACGGGATGGCTTCGGCCAGGCCGTCCTCGACCATCCTGGCGGCACCGCTTCCCGTTTCCTCCGCGGGTTGCAGCACGAGGGCGATCCGTCCGCCCGGCAATTCCGGGCGGGCCGCCAGCTGTGCGGCCGCCCCGGCCAGCGCCGCCAGATGCAGGTCGTGCCCGCACGCGTGCATTACCCCTTCCACCTCGCTGGCGAAGGCGGCTTCGGTGTGCTCCTGGAGCGGCAAGGCGTCCAGCTCCGCGCGCGCCGCGACGACGGGCCCGGGGCCGCGGTCGAGCACCGCCACCAGGCCGGTTCCTCCGATCCCCCGGGTCACCGCGAAGCCCTCCCGGCTGAGCACATCGGCGAGGATTCCGGCCGTGCGGTGCTCCTGGAACCCGAGTTCGGGGGTGCGGTGCAGGGACTCGTAGAGGGCTGGGACCCAGTGGGGCAGCCGCAGCTCCGTCATCGCTCGCCCGCTATGCGCGCCTCGGCCAGCCGCATCGAAGTTCCGGACCGCAACGGGCGGCGCCTCAGCAGTTCCGCGACCATCCGGTCCTGGTTCTCCGGCGCCGGCCGCTCGACGGGCTCGAACGCCCGGCGCAGTACCGTCGCTAGCAGGCGGGAGGTCGCCTTGCACTCCTTCGGATCCTCTGCGGCGCCCGGTCGCGCGACGAAGCCGTTGACGACGGCTTCGATGGACAGCCGGCCTTCCTCGGAGCAGACGGCCTCCCGGATCAGGCCGTTCGTCCGCAGCAGCTCCAGGTACGCCTGCCGTACGAGGACGGACGCGAGCGATATCCCGAGGGCGTCCGGATTCACCAGTGGAGCCACGTGGGTGCCCAGGACGCGAGCGTCGCGGGTGTTGTAGGCCCGCAGCACCGGATTGGCCATGACCCGCTGGTAGAGCACGCAGCCGGCCGCGTGCAGGCTGGCGAGCCTACGGTCGCGTGACAGGTGGGCGATGAACTGGTCGTGGATCTGGTCGAACTCCCGGACCAGTACGTCGTCGATGATGTCTTCCTTGCTGTTCCAGTGCGTGTACACCGTCCCCTTGCCGATCCCCGCATGCGCGGCGACGTCCTGGACACTGACCTTCGGGTACCCGATCTTCAGTACGAGATCGACCATGGCGTCAAGAACCCGGGCGGAGCGACCGTGGGGGTCGCCGCCCCCCTGCCCGGCGCGGAACGGACCGGGCACCGTGTTTCCGAGCGGCCGGAACGTGCTCTGGCGGATGGTCATCGACATCGTCTGTTCCCCCAACATCGTGTACTCCCCGTGTATGTGGTGCGCTTGGTGTCGGCGAATGCGGCCTGTCCGCGTCTATCCGAGATCGACGCTGATCGTGCCGTCGGGGCCCGGACACCCGACGATCAGTTGGAACAGCGAGGCGATCTGCGCGTCTTCGGTCACTGCCGCGACCACGTCACCGCGCAAACTGTTGTGGATGCGCCCTGCGGCCCCTGCCACCGCCGCTCCGAGCAACACCCGGTGCGCAACCCGCGCGGCGGCGGCGGTGGCCGTGTGCAGCCGCTGCAGGTCGGCGGTAACCTCGCCGACCGGAGCCGCGACGATCACGGTCGCCGAGGCGGCACCGTAGTCCGGGGCGAGCCAGCCCATCGCGTCCTGACCACTCTGGAGCTGCCTGGTGGGGGCCGAGCCCGCGCGGACCGTCACAGGACCCTGCTGGGTGACCCGATAGCACCCAGGTTCCCAACGGTTGCCCGTGTCGTCGAGGCATGGCCGGTGGACGACCAGGTACGACGTGAGGGTGTCGTCCGCAGCCGCTGTCAGCTCGGCTGGCAGCGAGCCGAGTCGGCCGACCCGGTCCGCGCCCAGGGCGTTGAACACCCGGTGTCCGGACTGTCGGCGCCGAACTAGCTTCAGGTGACGGTCAAGCGCTGAAAGATCGCCCAGATGCTGCGGTGGGTCGAGCACGACCCGGCCGACCGGCCGCTCGTCCGCTCCGAGGTCGAGCAGTTCGCCCCACGGCCCGCCGCGGCCCCGTGTGCCCAGCTCGACCACCTCGTCGACGCCGATGCCCCCGGTCCGGGCCGCGTCACCGATCGCCGCCAGGGCCAGCCCTGCTTCCTGGAGGCACAGCCGGGTCGCGTACCGGTGATAGCGATAGGAGACCTTGGTCTCACGTGCCGTCAGCACCAAGGTGACCCGCGAGCCCGTCCCCACCGTTCCTGCCCCCTTGGATCCGGTACGGGACACCGGGAGCAGTCGCAGCTCCCCCGGCTCGACGTACCAGGCTCCGGTATCCGTCACGAGGTAGAGCTCGATCGGGTAGAACCCCCGCGCCGAGGCGATCCCGCGGTGCGCCCAGCCGCCGGAGTGTGCGAGGGTTCCCGACTCCCAGCGAAGAGGGACGTGCAGGCACCGCAGAACGGCGCGCAGCCATTCCGGGAGGCACGGCCCTGTACCGTCTTCGGTCGGACGGATCGCCGCAGGACGTTCGCAGGCGAGTTCGCTGGCTGGTAGTAGTGCGGACGGGTCGAGCAGGAGTGCCCGCAGGTCTTCAGGCGTCGGCCACTGGTCCAGCAGCGGTGCGTCGGGGCTCGTGCGGGGCCCGCTGCGGGCGAGGCCAGGCAGGTCCCGAGCGCCCGGTAGCGGCTGAGCGGGGCGGCCGAGGAAGCGGCCCACAGTCTCCGCCGCAACCGCCGCGGCGATCACGGCCCGCTCGACCGTACCCACCGGCTCCGTCAGCCATCCGTCGTCGGGTGGTATCGCCACCGCGGTCTCACCGATCCGGACCAAAACGCCCGGGGCCGTGGACAGCTCGGCCTGCACCGACAGCCGACGTAGGAGCGTATCCAGCACCGGCAGCCAGTCTGCCGGTGCGCGGACCGAGGCCTCGGCGACGAGCAGTGCCGAGCAGCGCGCATAGGGCGCGTCGTCAGCGAGGTCGGCGACGGCGAGCAACTGGTCGGGAAGACCTTCCGGCCGAGGCTGGTCCTCACGTCGCAGCGCACCATGGTGTTCCAGGTAGTCCAGACATCGGCCGACTGCGCGGCGCCGAGGCTCCGGCACCCTGGCCAGCAGGGAGGACTCCGCGGTCCTGCCGTCCAGCAGTGGGGCGAGGCGGTGTATCAGCGGATACAGTTCGGCCGGGCTCCGGTGGTAGCCAGTACGGGTGGTCAGCAGCGTGCTTTCCTGGGCCGCGATCGCGTGCACGCCTGCGAGCAGTCTCGGGAAGGGATCAGGTGGCACAGGTGCGTCCTTGGAGCTCGAGCCGCCGGATGGCGAGGGTGGGCAGCGGGTGGAACTCCACCGGGGCCAGGATGGTCAGCTGGGCGAATCGGCGTATGACCGCGCGAACTGCGGCGGTCGCCTCAAGCTGGGCCAGCGGACCGCCGAGGCAGTAGTGCACGCCGTGGCCGAAGGACAAGTGGCGGCGGGCTGACCGGTCGAGGAGGAACGGCTCCGGGTCCGGGTTCAGCTCCGGGTCGTGGTTCGCGGACAGGATCCATGCGGAGACCAGAGCGCCGGCCGGCACGGTGGTGCCGGACAGCATGACGTCCTCGGCCGCGATCCGGGTCACCTGGGCGAAGGCTGGCCTGACCCGTAAGGCCTCCAGCACCAGGTCGTCGACCTGGTCGTTTTCACGGACCCGAGCGTCCGACACAGGCTGGACACACAGATGGTGGACCGCCGCCGCGATCAGCGAGGTGGTGGTGACGTGCCCGGCCAGAAGGATCAGGCCGGTGAGCGAGGCGATCTCATCGATCGTCGCCGGCACGCCGTCCACCTCTGCGGTCGCCAGGCGTGACATCAGGTCTCGCCCTGGCCGCGCTCGCTTCAGCCGCGCCACCTCGGCCAGGTACCGGTGCATCGCGTCCATCTGCCCGGCGTCGCCGCGGCTGAATCCGATGGACCAGGTACGAAAGCGGTCGATCTGTTCCTCGGGCAGCCCCAAATACCGGGAGATGACCCGGATCGGCAGCGGGTAGGCCAGGTCGTGGACGAGATCGAACCGGTCCGGCACCAGGCTGCCGACGAGCTCGTCGGCGATCTCGTCGATTGCCGGGACGAGGCCGCTGACCGAGGCGGGTGTAAAGGCCTGGTTGACGATCCGTCGTATCCGGGTGTGGTCCGGCGGGTCCATCATGGTCAGGTTGCCGCGCCCGAGCTGTGCCGTGGGCGGCATCATCCGGGTCCGGTCCGAGGAGAAGAGCGCGCTGTCCGCCAGCACGGTGCGCACGTCCTCCGCCCGGAACACATGGTGCATTCCCTCGAGTTCGAGGACCGGCGTGCGGCGTCGCGCGTCGGCGAGCCAGCGCGTCAGCCTGGTCCACCCCGCGCCATCGAGTTCGGTGAGAGCCGGGAATCCAGCCGCGGTCCCGGCCTTCACGGGAACGGGTGGGGGTCGGGGTTCAGCTGGTCCAGGGTCAGGTCGGCACCAAGTCGACCGAGTCGCCGCGGCAGGCTCAGCAGCCGGGGCAGCCCGTCGACCCGCCGGTTGCGGTAGCCGAAGGTCATCGGCACCGCACCGGGGACCAGGACCTTGACGCAGCTGAATCCGCCGGCCCTGTGTTCAGGGGTGGTCTGGTCGACCACCAGCACCTCGCCGACCCGCTCGACCGCGGCCCGCAGGTCCACCGCGAGGTCGTCGCGGTCCGGCCGCAGCCGGTCGGGCCCACCGACCTCGTCGATACCGATGGTGGGCCCACCGAACAGGAAATCGAGCCGGTGTGCGGCGTCGGGGTGCGCGTAGAGCGCCGAATGGTCCGGCATGGTGACGACCCGGTAAGGATCACGCACCATCTCGGCGGCCCGGTCCTCCTCGTTCGGGTAGCGCCGGATCACGTCGCTGAGGATCGGCCCCAGCTCGTTCAGCGCGTTCAGCAGCGCCCGCTCTGGGTTCAGGCCGGCTCCCGCGGTGCACAACAGGGCGGGGCCCTTCCGGTCCGGGTGCGCCGCCATCACCCAGACAGCCGGGATCCCGTAGTCCGTGGTGATGTCGAAGGCATGGATGCGGTACCCGGTGCTCGACCTGATCGCGCCCGCCTGGAGCGGCACGGCCGGGTCGTGGCACGAATCCAGGTCGATGGTCGGCGGGGTGGTTCGGGTGTACCAGGTGCACAGGAAGGCGTCGCGCTCGACCGTCTCCATGAGTCCGTGCAGCGTGGCCTCTTCCCAGGAGGAGCCGAGGGCACAGCCGTTGGACACCTCGTAGTAGGAGACCGGATCGTCGCCGCGCAGTCGGTGGCAGTAGTAGTACGCCAGGGCCTCCGGCACCAGGCGTGCGCTCCCGGAGGCGAACGAGTGCGCCCACACCCACCACACCGGTTGGTCCGGATCAAACCTGCGATAGCGGAAGGTCGGATCGTCGTAGCTCTCGTCCGAGTGGTGCCCGAACACGTCAGGGTGCACGGCGTGCGGTGCGAGTTCGTGCCATGTGCCGCGCACGGAGCTCCGCAGACCCCCCGGGGCCACGCCGCCGTAGCGCTCCAGCGCCTCGAGGATCGCGGTCAGCTCGCTGGTCCGGTAGTCGCGGCTGCGGCCGTACCCGGGCTCGGCCAGGTTGTCGAACCGCAGCGGCATCGACGCGCCGGCCATCACGAGCCCGCCCTCCGCACCGCGGTTGGTGTGCCGGATCAGGCCGCTGAACGGGTCCACGTAAAGCTCGCGGACGGTCTCGAACTCGGCCATCACGTCCCGGGTCCGCGACCCGAACGGCGTGATCTTGGGAGCGGGCCGTAGGACGCGCTGTGCCAGCTCCGCCGTGTCCTCCGGCAGCACTCCGCAGTGCGGGCAGAAGGGGTCGGGAAGGAAGCGGTGGCGGGTGGTGGCCAGGGTGGCCAGATCGACCACCGTCACCAGGCGCCGGTCGTTCGGGTCGGCCAGCTCGTCCTCCACCAGCTCGGCAGCCGCTTCGGCCACGACCTGAGCGGCGAGCTCGTCGAGCAGCCTCGGCACATCCCGTGCGAGCCGGGTGGCGTGCTGCTCGCGCAGCGGGGCGAGCCACGCCTTGCCCGCGTCGACGCGTTGCCGCCGCAGGTCGAGGCAGTGCGGGCAGCCCGGCAGACCCGGGCGAGTGAATGGCCCCACGACCACCTGACCGACCTCTGAGTGCACGCTCAGCCACGCGCGGTCGGCCGGCCCGTCCGCCGGGAGCTGCCAGCTGTCGCTTGCCAGTACCTCGACGTCGAGGTCCGCGAGTGCGTCGGAGAGGCTGCGGGACAGCACTCCGGGCTGTACCGCCGCGTCGTCGGCGGTGTTCGTCAGCATCTCCGTCATCAGTCCACTACCACCTTCACTGCCGAGATTCCGAGCTGGGCGATACCGGGGTCGTGGTCGAGGTCGACCACGACCGCGTCGGGGGCGCGCAGCGCCACCGCGTGACGAAGGTCCATGAGAGTGAGCGGCGGCGCGGCGGGCAGGGCGACCGCCCGGCCGGGCAGTGGCAGTGCCTGGCCCATGGCTCGCGGCGCGAGGTCCGCACGGCCGTGCATCAGCACTTGGTCGGTGAGCACGGCCTGCTCCATCGCGCGAACCGCTGCGGCGGCGTGGCTGGTGCCTCGGCCGTACACGGTGCCGTGGCGGGTGGTCGCCACCGCGGTCGGGACCGTCTCCTCCGGCAGCAGACCGAGCCAGGCCGTGCGGTCGCTCACCAGCAGTTGGTCCAGGGCTTCGCGTACCTCGGCCGGCAACCCCTCGCCGTCCTCCACGCGTACGACCGGGTCGGGTGCGTCCACCGCCCATGTCTCGAGGAGGCCGAGCAGTGCTGCGGTGAGTGCCTCCTCCCGTCCCTCGGCCGCAGTGGTGCCGAGCGACGGCCCGGTACTGGTGCCGCAGCGCCGTGCCCGGTCGACCGACACCAGCGCCGGGCCGTCGTCCGCGAGGCGGCGAGCGGGCAGGAAATGGCCTGCCGGGTTGTCGGCGATCCGGTCCGTCGTGGCGCGCAGCGCGGACAGGTCGTCGGTGGTGGGGGTGAGGAGGGGCCGCCCGGCCGCGTCGACCACGGCGCGCGGATCGAGCGTCGACTCGAGGTGCAACGCGAGGGCTGCGAGCACGGCCCGTCGCCGGGCCTGCCCGTAGTCGGATCCGTCCGCGACGATCTCCGCGTCCAGCGGGCGGATCGAGGCCCGGCCTGCGACCCGGACCCGGGTGAGGTGCCGGGGCACCTGGGGCAGGTCGTCCTCACCGATCTCGCGCACGACGCCGTGGACCGGGTCGATCGCCGCCATCACCCGCTCGTCGAACGGCTCGGCCACCAGCCCCGCCGACGTGGGCCGCCACGGGTGCGGCAGTGCCCGCCAGGACGTCGTCTCCTCCCGAGTGACCGCCAGGCCGCTCCATACCTCTGCGGACCCGAGTGCCACCCGCCGGACCAGCTGGGCCGCGGCGGTCCGCACCGCCGCGGGGTGGGGCCGTCCGTCGGTCAGGTCGCCGCAGCGCAAGGCGGCCACGACCTCGTCGAGCTGCTCGGTGTCCATCGGCCCGACGACCACCGCGGCGCCCTCGGCGAAGAGTACGACGCCCGCGCGGCCCGTCCCTGCCGCGGCACGGACATCTTCGAACCAGTCACCGCGCAGGGGGCCGGCTCCCAGGACGACGGCGGGCAGCGACAAGCCGCTGCGCTCCACCGCGCGTTCCAGTTCGTCGCTCTCGCCCGCGAACCCCACCTCGCCGGGCACGCCCGGCTGCCGCAGGATTCCGACGGACGCCATCGCGTCCCGCACCCGGCGCGCCTGCGCCGCAGCCGCGCCTCCGAGTTCGTCGGCCGCCTGCTCCACGTCCCGGCCCTGATCGACCCACGAGGACACCAGCCGGATCCAGCCTGACACGCCGGTCGACAGTTCCAGCGGACCGGACTCGGACAGCCCGTGGGTCTTGCCCTCGAAGTCGATCGTGTAGGCGTTCAAACGCCGGAGAGCACTCATCGGCCCTGCTCCCCACGCCGACGGAGGCTGGATCCCACGATGAACTGGCCGACGCTGACCTCGACGAGCGGGTCACGGTCCGTCGCCTCGGTGAAGGCCACCGCATCGTCCGTGCCCAGGGGACAACCGGCCAGTCCCATGGCGCTGCACGTCCCGGCGAGCGCGTGGTAGAGCACCCCGGTGTTCTTCAACACCACTGCGTAACCCATCCCCTCGTACTTCCACATCACCCGGCCGACCCGGGCTGCCACGACCAACAGCACCTGCGGGAAGTCACCAGTCGTCGATCCCTGCGAGGCGACGCGCAGCATCCGGCGCACCGCGGGGTGTGCCAAGGGCCGTACGAGTTCCAGCTCGTGCCGGTGCGCGTCGTAGTGGTAGAAGCCGCTGTCCATCCCCGCGCACCGGTTGACCACCGGATACAGCTCGAGCTCGTACACCGCACCGCCCGATGGCCGGGGGGAGCTGGCGAACTCGACCCCGTCCTCCTCGCGCACCCGCCGCACCCTCGCGGTGCGGTACAGCAGCTCACCGAGCTGATCGACCGAGATCGGGGACTCCTCGTCGTGTTCCCGCTCCGATCGACGCCCCTCTGACACCTCGAAGTACGAGCCCTCACTCAGCCGGCGGTCCGCGAAGTTCGGCACAGCCAGTCCGACACGATCCCCCGAGTAGGGCGGCGGGGCGGCCGGCTCCGGCGCGAAGCCCGCCGCGCGGCCCCACCAGGTTCCGCCGAACCCGTCGCCGACGTACCCGCGGTATCCGAGGCGGCTGCGGTCGTGGAAGAGCAGCTCGTGCGGCGACCACTGGCGGTAGCGCAGCTCCTGGGTCTGCTCACCCTCCGGGTCGGCCAGGAAGCCCGCGAGCGCGAGCTGCTCACGGAGGGCAGCGGTGAGCCCGCCCGGCGCCGGTGCCGAGCCGGACCCAGGGTTGAGCGCGGCCGTCAGCAGCTCCCTCCGATGGAGCGTGATCTCCGCGCTGGCCAGGGGCGATTCCAAGATCAGCGCACCGTGCTCGGCCCGGATGACCGCGTACCGGGACAGGTCGAGCCGCCCCTCGGCGGCGGGCGCCGGCCCGCGGGCCCTCAGCGGCCTTACCACGAAGGCGACCCCGCGGTCGTCGGCGAACTCCTCGTCGAGCCAGCCGCCTTGCCGCAGTAGCTCGGTGACCTGATCCTCCGCGTCGGCGGGCTGCCCTGTACCGGCAAGCCGCGCGACGACATCCGCCGTCGACGCGCCGGAGGGGAGACTGACATGGTGAGGCCAGGCCATGAGGTGGGTGCGCCCGCCGCGCTCGGCACTGAACACGCCCTTCCTCAGCCGTTCGGTCCGCTGTGCGGCAATGTCCTGCGCCGGGGTCACCGGTCGCCTCCCTCTGTGGTCGTCGTCGGGTCTTCGCTCTCCGTCAGTGCCGTGGCCAGCAGGTGGCACAGTCGGTACCGGCCAACCGGTCCCACGCCCATCCGGGAGAGCTGGAGATAGAGCAGGCTGATCGCGAAGCGGTAGGTCTGGAACCAGTCGGAGGAGCGCACCTCCTCCCACCGAGCTGACCCGGCCAGGTCGCGGTGGAACGCGCTGCGCCCGGTCAGCTCGGCCGAGAAACCGTCGGCCACCGCGGGCAGCGCGAACTCGCCGCGGGACTGCGCCTGTCGGGCGGCCCGAACCACTGGAGTGATCGCCTCCAGCCAGTCCCGGACGTAGCCGGGTCGGTCCGTGCCGGCTGCGACCGCGAGCAGCCTGCGGCGCAGCGCCGGCGCCGAACGGCGGGCGGCCGCGTCCCAGGCCGCGCGCGCGTCCGGCGCGGCCTCGAGGTTCAGATACGCCTCGGCGTGCGACCGGAAGGACAGCGCGGCGGAGACGAGCCCGCCCCGGCCGAACTCCTGGGCCGTAACCGCCATCAGGTCGGCGAGGGCGGACCCGAGCCGATCTACGGGAGCGGCGCGCAGCAGCCGCAGCGCCGGCACGCTCGCCGCGTAGTGGAATTCCTCGAGCAACGCCCGTACCTCGGGATCCGTACCCCAGGTCCCTTCGGGAGGCCCGGCCGTCCATGTGAGGGAGTTGTCCGCCAGCCAGTCCTCGCACAGCTCGACGCCGGCGCGGTCGGCGGCCTGCTGTGCCCGGTCCCGGACATCCGCGAGCGTCACGGTCCGCGTCGACGGAGTGGAGCGCAGCAGCTCGTGCAGCCGTCGGTCGATCTGCTCCCGCACCGTGGCCGCGGCATCGACGGGCCCGCGCACCCCTAGGCGCAGATGCGGTCCACGCTGCCACTCCCGGGTCAGTCGGAACTGGCAGCCGGCCTGCTCCGCGGCCTCGGCGCACTCCCACAGCGGACCGAGCAGCAGAGTGTTCCACCTGCTCTCGTCGTGGTAGGCGAACATCCCCTGCCAGTCCGCGAGACGACTGCCGTCTCGGGTCGCGACCCGCTGCTGTGTGCCGGTCACGCGTCTATCTCTGTCTCGACGAGAAGGGCCTGTGCGAGTGCTGCGCGCAGCATCAGCTCCGTGGGCAACGTCACTCCTATCCGGTTGGCGAAGAGGTGGATGCAGATGTCCAGCGTCGCGATCGGGTCCCTGGCATCGGCGATCGCGAACGTCACGCCGCCGAACCCGAGGGCGGGCGGCCGATAGTCGTCCGCAGCGGCGCGGAGCTCGGCCTCAAGCCGTTCCAACGATCGGGTGAGGCGCTGGGCCGCAGCGGGCGGACGCTCCAGGAGCGGCGCGATCCGACCCAGGTCCAGCCGGGTACCGGGCGGAAGGCCGACGACCCGGACGCGTCGGGCCCAGTCGGCACTGGTCGTAGGCCCACGCGCCGCGAAGAAGCCGGCCAGAACCAGGACGATCAGGGAGTCCCGGGCCGCCACTGACGGGTTTGCCGCGAGCACGTCCAGGGCGATCCGGGTGCTCTCGTCGAAGTGCTCCTCGCATGCCGCCAAGGCGGCGCCGTGGCCGTACCGTTCGTGCTCCGGTGAGTAGGTGGCCGGTACGACCGTGCCGTCCGGGACCAGCTCGGTCGCCGCATCCGATCCGCCGATCCGGCCGCGTAGCAGCGTGTACTCCTCGGCGCTCATGCTGCGCTCGGACGGATGCTCGCGGCACCAGCGCCCCAGCTCGGCCGGTACCCGGTGATCCAGTTCCGCCAGCGCCGTGTCCGACGGGGCGCTGAGCCTCAGCCGCACGTGCGGGCCACCGTCCCAGTACCGCAGAACGAACGCCAGGTCGACGAGTCCTTCGGCCCGCAAGGCTCTGATCAATGGTGTGACCGACTCGGTCAACAGCCGGTCCTGACCCTGGTGCTGGTGCACGTGCCAGGAAGTCCAGGTCGTCAACATCGCACACCCACCTGGACCGCGAACTCGGCCACGTGTCCCGATCCGGCCAGCGGGTCGGGCAGGCATTCCTCGACGATCGCGTACTCGGCCTGGCGGAGCATCTTCTCGGCATCCGCGAACAGCAGCGGGCTGGTGACGTCGACGAACACCGGCTTGCGCGCCTTGCTCTGGCCCCCGCCGTGATCGGCGGAACTCCATGCCCGCAGGTAGAACCGGCTGCCCAGACCGTGCGCTGCGAGCCACCGGTGCCAGGCCCGCAGCGATTCACGCGGCCCCCGCCCACCCGGGAACTCCTCCCGGCGCAGCAGCCGACGGGTCCGCTGCAGCGCAGTGGCCCCGAGCACCACTCGCGGAGTGGCGGTCGACCGCGCCGCACCGGCCCGACCGGGTGCCGCGGGGGTGAACACCGCGATGCTCGGGTGGATCAGGTAGGCGCTGCCGAAGACCTGCTCCAGCAGCCGGACGAACGGCGGCAGTGCGAGGTCGGCGGCCATGCCGAGGTGCACCAGACGCACGCCCCGACCGTCCATGTCCCGGAGTGCGGGCAGGCCGTCCGCCCCGGGTACGACCCGCACCGACGACATCGGCAGACGCTCGCCGTCCGGCCGGCCGGATGTGGTCCCGGGATACTGCAGTTCGCGCGGCGCCGTGGCCGTCCGCGCGTTGAGTGCCGAGCCCAGCAACCCGCTGACCTCGACGACGTCCTCGTCGACGGTGGGGACCAGGTCCGCGATCGCGAGCCCTGCCTGTGCGGCGAGCCGCCCCCGGCCGCGGCCGTGCCCGCCGTGCACCACGTTCACCACTCGGTGGATTCCGGCTTCTGTGGCCTGTTGCAGGTAGAAGGTGGCCGAGCGGTTCGGGTGCGCGAAGGGGAAGTCGTCGAGCAGCCGGTCCAGGTCCGCCACGGCGAGTGGGCCGTGCACCGCCCGGCCGAGCACCTCATCGGTGAGACCGGACAGGGCACGACCGAGTTCCCTCACCATGCTGCCCGAGCACGTCGCCAGGTCGGCTCCCCACGGGGGCGCCGCCGGCCCGATGATGCGCCCGAGATCACCGGCCGGGTCGAGACGCGCCCGGCCGAGGCTGTCCAGGGCGACGGTCAGCGGCACGTCGTAGTCGGCACCGAACCGCTCGGCCAGGTACTCGCCGGCCGCCACCTTCGCCGGCAGCTTGTGGTCGTACCGCGCCAGGAGCCTGCGGGCACAGTCGAGTTCGTCGAGCACCGCGCCGTCGGGACGGTCGGGGAGTTCGTAGGGCCAGTCGGCGGCGACGGACATCTCGTGCGCCTTGACGGCGGGAAGCTCGATCCCGAGTTGGCGCCCCACCCGCTCGGCGGCGGCCTCCGCGGTCGCGGCGGAGTCGTCCAGCGCGGTGCCCAGCGCGGCCAGCTCGGCGGACAGGTCCGCAGCGCCGCGCCGGTCGGCGAACGCGGACCAGGCTGCCCAGGGCCGGGGGTGGTGGTCGGCAACGGGCAGCTGGTGTTCGATCAGTCCGGCACCAGGCACTTGCTCACCAGAGCCGCTCCGCCAGCTACCCGGGCGGCCAGCTCTGCCTCAGTCTCCCCGGGACGCAGGGTGCGCAGCACCGCGTCGATCGCCGGATGCTCCGTAACCCGGACCGTCTGCTCCCGTTGTCCGGACCTGAGGAACAGCCAGCCGCCGTCGACCCGCACCAGACTCGGGTTGACCCGTACCTCGAGCTCGGCGGGCACCGGCAGCGCGACGTGCAGGGCCTGGGTCAACGCGTCGATCACCGCGCCGTCCAGCTCGATCAGCAGCCGTTCCAGAGCCGCCTTGCCGCCGGCCCGGCCCCAGCGGGCCGGAATCGTCACCATCCAGGAGCTGAACGGGCTGGTCTTCGCGGCCGCGCGGGCCGCCATCCGGGCGAGCCGGAGGAGTCTCTTGCGCTGCGGTGCGCCTGTCGTCCCCATGGCCCACCGCTGTGCGATGTCGGCCAACTCCCGGCTGGTGGCCTCAAGACCGGTCCGGAACCGCCGGTCGAGACAGAGGCCGCGCAGGTGACGCAGGTCGTCCGCCTCGGCCGCAGCCCACCCGGCTTCCAGTTGCACACCCAGGGAGTGCACTCGGTCCCGCGCAGCCGTCCATGAGCCGAATGCGGCGGTCGCTCGCTCGGACATCAGCGGCACGGCTTCCTGTGCGACCCGCCGTGGCAGGTCGCCATGGTGTACTCCTCTGCGTGCGGCGACCAGCACGGCCCGCTCGTGTCCGGTGTGCGCGCCGATGTCCTGGAACAGGGCCGTGCCGGCCTGCTCGGCGGACTCGTCCAGTAACCGGAGGGCCTCGGTCTCCTCGGCCAGCACCTGGTCGATGCCGCTGTGGTGAAAGCCTCTGAGCGCGTCTCGGCTCAGACCGGCCACCCGGACGAGGAGCACCTCGTCTACCGCGGCCCGACCTGAGGAGATCGGCAGATTCCGGACAGGGTTCACCTGTGACAACCCCCGTGGTTCGCCTGCGGATCAGGCATTTCGGAACATGTTTGACCGGCTGGCGTGAAGACACAGCCGAAAAAATTCGAGCGCCGTACAGCGCGCCACCGAAAAAGAAAGATTCGTCGAATCAGGAGATCGAAGCCCACCAGGCTCTCGGCCCCAACGGCCACGAGCTCAGACACTTCTCCCGACAAATCTCGTGCGACATAATTCCGCACCCACCCCCGTGAGCGGCATGTGATTGAACGTCAAATTCTCAATTTGACAGCCGTCTTCGACCCTAGTAGCCGTCCATCCGTAGCGCAAGGTCGAACGCAATCCAACAAGCTGATGGCTGAAACCAGGCGTGCGAGAGCACGCCACAGTCCCGCGGCACACCCTGGGCGCCGCGGGACTGTGTTCATTCAGTTGTCGGGAGGATTTGCCGAAGCGCCTCCGCCCTGGACCCGACCTGAGGTCAGTTGGAGCTGCAGGAGCAGCAGATGTAGCAGAAGCAGTTGGTCGACGAACCGACCTCCGGCATGCCGTGGTCAGCGGTCAGCGCGGTCACCGCGCCACCCTGCTCGACGACCTCGAACACGTCGATGGAAAGGTCGTTGACGTCGACGAAGTAGTCCTCGTTGTTCATGGCGACTTCCTTCCGCTGATGATGAATACGGGATCGCTCCGGATGGACCAGAATTCGTACTCGGAATTCGAGGAGCGGCCTTCATCATGGCTGGCCCCGGGGGCAAGGTCACGCTTTCAAAACCGATGACCAGAAATCACGGCGGGTCACGGGACCGATGCCGGGACGGTGTCGCAGCCGTCGCGAGGCTTCCGCTCAGCCGGCTGAACGGGCCCGGACGGAGGCACGCCGCGGCTTGCGTGCGGCCAGCCGCTCGGCGGCCCCCCTGACCTGAGGATCCCCGGCCTCGCGCGCGGCCTCGATCTGCTGCCGGGCCGCAGTTCCGCGCAGCTCACCGAGGGCCATCAGCGCAGCCATGGCCACCCGCGACTCGGAGTCCGCGACCGTCGCGCCCAAGGCCTCCGCCGCGTCCTCCGCGTCCGGGTGCCCGATGTAGCACAGGATGTCCGCCGCGTGCTGCCGCACCGCGTGGTCGTCCGCCCCGAGCGCCGCGACCAGGGCCGGCACCGCGGCGGATCCGAACGCTGCCACGTCGTCGGTCAGGGCGTTGCGCTCCTCGGTGTCCTGCTCGCCCAGCAGGGCGATCAGATGCGGTACCGCCCGGGGCTCCTTGATACGGCCCAATGCCCATCGGGCCTTGCGGGCCACCGCTTCGTCCGGGTCCGTGACATGAGGCAGAACGACGTCCACCGTCTCCGGGTTGGCGAACTTGCTGACCACGTGCAGGGCCTGGACCCGTACTTCCGGCGGCTGGTCCGCCCCGACCGCGGAGAGCACCGCCGGCCGGGTGGCCTCCTCCATCCGGGTCACCGCCCAGGTCATGGTCTCCCGTACGAAGAAGTCCTGTTCCGCCCACAGAGCGTCGACGAGCGCATCGGCACATTCCGTCTCGGCCTGCGACCCGATGTCGAGGGCCGCAGTGTTGCGGACGCTACGGTCCGGGTCCGACAGCTTCTCAAGCAGCTCGGCGGCGGACATCGTGCCGTTCTGAGGTGGTGAAGTCGACATACCAAGGATTCCTATTCTGGTGATCGCTGCGTTTCTGATGAGCTCGGCCCGCTGCCGCTAACCGGCGATCTTCCTCATGGACCGGACCGACCAATTCAGCGTCAGGACGGCCAGTACCGCGATCAACGCGAAGGCCACTGGAACGGAAGGATCGGAGAAGTCCCCGCTGAACAACGCACGACCGGCCTGGACGGTGTAATAGAGCGGATTAACCTTCGCGACCACCTGCATCCAGTGTGGAGCGAGCGACATCGGAAGCAGGATTCCGGTCAGCAGGATCAGCGGAAGCGAGAAGAACTGGAGGATCTGCGACATGGAGGTCTCCTGGCGGACCGCAAGGGCGAGTCCGTACGAGACACCGGAGGCGAACACTCCGGTGACCGCCATGAGGAACAGCATGAGTACCAGGCCACCCGGGTCGGGACGCATTCCCATGGCCACCGCGACCAGCACCACCAGGAGTGCCTGGACGACCAGGATGACCACATCCCGAAGAACCCGGCCGAGCACGATGGCCGACCGGTTCGCCGCACTGGCGGCGAGCCGCTCCAGAACCCCCGAGCGGATCTCGGCGATCATCCCGAATCCCACGAAGAGAGACCCGAACAGAGCGACCATGACCATCACGCCGGGAGTGAACTGCAGGAGTGTGTGCGACTGAGAATCGCCGACCGTGGTGTTGGCCAGCAAGGGCTCGAAGAGCAACAGGTAGAGGACGGGCTGCAGGATGCCGAAGAGTGGCCACACCGGATTGCGAGCCGACTTCCCCAGTTCATAGCCGAGGAACATCAGTGTGTGCTTTAACACGGGTACTTCCTGACTGTGAGGCTGTGGCGGGAGTTCCGCAGGGCCGACTGTCCCGTCAGCCGGCGTCTCGAAGTGAACGGCCTGTCTTGCGGAGGAAGACGTCGTCGAGGGTGGCTCGGTCCAGCGAGATCGCCCCGACGGCCACCTCGTGGTCGCCGAAGGCGCGCAGCAGGTGCGGGAGGGCCTGCTCGCCGTCATCGAGGTAGATCCGCAGCAGCGAACCGTCGATCCGCGTCTCGCGTACATACGGCAGCGCGTCGACGATCCCGCTGACCTTGTCGTCGGCGGTGAGCTCCTCCGCGAAGCGGAGGGTCACGACGTCGTCCGCCGTCTCGCGGGTCAACGCAGTGGGAGCGCCCTCTACGACGACCTCACCGTGATCGACGATCATGAGTCGGTCGCACAGGGCCTCGGCTTCATCGAGGTAGTGCGTACTGAGCAGCACGCTCGTGCCCGTGTCCCGGAGCGTCCGGATCTGGTCCCACAGGTTGGCCCGGTTCTGCGGGTCGAGTCCGGTGGTGGGCTCATCGAGGAAGACCAGGGACGGCTGGTGGACCAGCCCGATCGCCAGAGCCACCCGTCGCTTCTGGCCGCCGGACAGAGTCCGCACCGGGCGGTCCGCCATCGCGGTCAGGTCGAATGCCGCGAGCATCTCCCCGGTGCGCGCCGCCGCTTCGGTCGTGGGCAGCCCGTTGATCCGGGCTGCGAGCATGATGTTGGCCCTCGCCCCGTTGTTCTCGTCCACGCCGCCCGCCTGGCTGACGTAGCCGATGTACGGACGGACTTTCTCAGGGGTCGAGAACAGGTCCTGGCCGGCGACCTTGCCGGAACCGCCATCGGGCTGAACCAGTGTGGCCAGCATGCGAATCGTCGTGGTCTTCCCGGCGCCGTTCGGCCCGAGGACTCCGAAGATCTCGCCCCGCGCAACCGTGATGTCGAGACCTTTCACGGCTTCGACGACCATCGGCGGCTGCTGTGGACGCGCCCGCGTGCGGAACGTCTTCCTCAGGCCTTGCACCTCAATGATCAACGTTTCGCCTCTTCCTGAGTGAGGTCGGCCGGCACGCGAAGGTGGACCGGCTAGGGAATCTCGTCCCGCTCTACTCGGCCCGCCACGTCTTCCAGCCACTCGAACTGCGCGCGGAACTGGGCCGAGGTGAGGCGCAGTGCCTCGTCGATATGGCGGGGGGCACCCTTCTGGTGCTCGGTGGCCAGTGCCCGCTCGGCCATGGCGAAGCCTGCCTGCAGGATCTCCCGGCGTTCCCGGATCGCGGCCAGCAGCTCGGCCTTGGGAAGCTGGTCCATGAAGGTGATCGCGACCAGGAACGGGTCCACGATCGGCATGATCTGCCGCCAGTAGCCGTCGAGTTGCCGCCGAAACTCAGCCTGCCCCTCGTCCGTGATCGCGTAGACGGTCTTGCTGCCCTTGCCGCCTTCCACGACCTCGACCAGTCCCTCCTGGGACAGCTTCGTCAAAGCGTGGTAGATCGAACCGAAGGCGACATTGGCCCAGTGCTCAACGCCCCAGAGCTGGAGCTTCTTGCGGACCTCATAGCCGTGGTGCGGCCCAGCGAGCAGTGCGCCGAGGATCAGCACTCTCGTCGATGACATGCTCCAATTTTTATACAAGTTTGAGTAGCACCGTCAAGCGCGGACAGAGGCGGGGAGCTCGACGTGGCCCTGCTGGAGGTTCCGCCGGGCGGCCCCGCACCTTGTGGCCTGCGGAATCAATCAACAGCGCTGGAAGCCATCACGGTTCAAGCCTCCAGCGTGATGGAGCCGTCCGGGATCCACCCTTCGACATAGCCGGTCATCAGGATGCCGAGCTCCCGCGGGAACAGGTCTGCGGCGACGACGTCCGCGATGGGCCACCACCGCGCGGAAGGCGAGAAGACTTCCGCCGCCTCCGAACGGGCCAGCTTGATGATGATCAACCGGTATTCGAAACACCCTGTCGAAGTTCGGACGGTGAGCACGCCCGTCACGGAGCCCCGGCGCATTCCCGCGCGCCGCCCGTGGCGCCTCTGCCACCGATGCGCGGTGCGCGCGTACGAACGGTGTGGCGGTACGTCGACGCGCAGCGGCCACCACACCGACCGGCCTGGCTGGCGCTCCAGGAGAATCGTCCTGCTGTCGTGTGAAAGCAGGACGACCAGCAGGGTGCGACGTACTTTCTGCGTGACCACGTCTGGAGGCGTCATACCCGCCACACTCGCTCTTTGATATAGAAATATCATCCCGAGGTGTTCCATTCGGGTGCGGCAGGGCAGGATCTTCCCGTCAGAATGTCCAGCGGACTAGATGCGGAGGAAGCAATCCGGGCTGCCTCGGCATCTAGTCCGCTGGACACCACGGTTGGTCGGTCCGAGCCGTGCCGAGGATCGCTCGCGTGCGGTGTGAACGCACCAGGGCGCTGCTCGGTGCGGCTCGGATCGGCCCCGTATCCGGACCGAGGTTGTATGGACGGGGCATGGCCGGACCGGTTGGGCGTGGGTGACCGGATCCGATTCGATGGACGGACGTACACGGTGGCCGGCGTGCACGGGAGGTGCCTGACACTGGCCGACACGGTCGGTGGCGAGGAGCGCCTGGACGTGGTGCCGCTGGTACGCGACCCGGGGTTCTCGGTTGTGGACCAGGTGCCGCGCGCGTCCGGCGCGGGCCCGTCGCGGCCTGCGGGGAACGCCGACGGGCGGGCGAGCTGGTGGGTTCCGCACATCGTCGAGGTGCTGACCGGACTGCCGCCTGGGGCTCCGCCGGGCACACGGCCACGTCCTGGCTTCGATCCGGCGTCGACCACGTTGGGTGAGCGGGAGGAGGCCAAGTCCGAGGAGTTGCGGCGGGCCGGAATGCGAGGGACCTCTGCCCGTACCGTCCGGCGCAAACGGCAACGATACGAGGCGGAGGGGCCGGCTGGGCTGGCGGACGGCCGGTCCGGACGTCGCGAGGAGCCCGGATCCCGGTGGGATCCAAGGCTCCTGGACACTGTGCGCCATGTGATGGCCGAGTCATCCGAAAACCGGCCGGCAGTGGAGTCGGTACGCCGCCAGGTCGAGCGGAGTCTGGAGGCGGAGGTCCGTGCGGGGACACTGGTACTGCCGTCGCGGACAACCTTTCATCGCCTGTACGCAGAGTGGGAGGCCGCCGGTCGGATCGACGGCCCGGACCGGTGGCCGGGTCGGCAGGTGGTCGTGGACACCGTGCGGCTTCCCCCGCTTCCGCTCCCGCATCGCAGGCAGCGGGACCTGGAGTTGCTTGTCGCCCTCGATGTCGACACCGAAGTGATCCTGACCGCCGTCGTACGGGAGGATTCCCGGGCACTGGACGGGGCCGCGTTGCTGGCCCGGATGTGGTTGCCGGCGGACCATCAAGCGGACTGGCTCTGCGAACACGACATCGCGGTCTCGGAGCCACAGATCGTCAAGAAGCCGCTGGTGCCCCTCGTCCGGCCGCAGACCCTGTTCCTGGACCGGACACACCCGCTCCCTCGGCTGGCGGACGCATGCCGACGCCACGGTGTTCTCGTGCGTTCGGCCACCGAAACCCTCCCGCATCCGCGTCACCATGCCGAGTTCGTCGCCCGGCAGTTGGCCGGACAGTTCAGCGCATTCCTTCGATCCATGCACGGCGATCGGGTCCGGGATGCCGGGTGGCCCGTGGACATGGTGCAGGACCTGCTCGACACGTGGACGCAAGAGGAGTGGAATCACGGGGAACTCCACCGTCAACTGGGTGAGTTCGCTCTGCCTCAGTCTCCGAACAGCAGGGCGCTCAGATACGTGGCGCTGACCGAGCGAGCGGGCTGGGTCGCCACACCTCCGTCACCAGCCGCATTCGTCGGACTGCTGCCAGCCTCGCATGAGCGAGTGACCGTGGCAGGTCTACACGTGGACGGCCGCCGCTACGACAGCCCTGCCCTCGGTTCCCTGCGCCGCCGGCATCCGGTCGAGGTGCGCCGGGACCCGTATGCCACCCGGCAGGTGTGGGTCCGCACGCCGGAGGGCTCGTGGAGCGCCGTGCCCGCCACGGTGTCTCCCGTGTTGCCGCTCGACAGGATTCCCATCCGCCCCGTTTCCGCCTCTGGCGGGCATCCCCCGCTCGCCCAGGTCCCCACAGGGGGATCAGGCCGGATCCCCACCGCCGACGCGCCGGACAGTTCACGCATCGAGTACCACGCCGGGCTCCCGCTCCACACCCCCGACGTAGTGGACACGATCCTCCGAGGCGAGGAACTGGCCCTGCTCAACGAACGGTCGTCCGGTACGCGCCGCGGCCTCGTGGTGGGCGGCGGGTCCGGCGCGGGCAAGACGACGGCGCTGCTCGCGCTCGGCCGCAGCTACACCGCGCGGGCCCGCCTCCCCGCAGGGAGCGCCCGCCGACCGGCCGTCTATGTCCGTGTCGCCCCGGCCACGACACCGCACAGGTTCCTGGCGGAGCTGGCCCGGCAGGTCTCCGCCCCGGTCCGCGCACGGGCCCGGACGACGGATCTGGCCTACGAGACGAGCAAGGCGCTGGACCGTCTGGGTACGGGGCTGATCCTGGTAGACGAGTTCGAGTACCTTCATGCGGCGAGGGGCTCGGCCACGTCGTTGTCCGAGACCATGGACTACCTCTGTGATCGTCTTCCGGTCACCTTCGTGTTCGCCGGCCGGTCGGCCGCCCTGCCCCGCCTCGCTCCCAGCCGCCGCCTACTCCACCTGACGCTCGGGCCGCTGCCGCACGACGCGTCGTGGGTCGAGTACCTGGCACAGGCCGAAGAGGCCCTCCGGCTGCGTCAGCACGCGCAGGGCGCCCTGCCGAGCATGGCCGACCACCTGCACCGGCTCACCGGCGGCTGGGCGGACCGCGTGGGCTACCTTCTGCGCAGCGGAGCCATAAGAGCCATCCGGGACGGCACCGAATGCCTCACCCGCGTGCTGTTCGACGACCTCGCCGCACCTTGGCGCGACTCACACACGAAATGACCCCCTGAAGGCCAACTACAGCGGGACAGCGGTAGCTCCGCAGGCTGCTCTGGCCATCTACCCAGAACCTGCGAGGAAAATCGACGGCTGGCGAACCCTTCAAGTCGCCCACCCATTCGAGCAGCGAATAGATAACCAAGACAAAAAGGAACCTCAGCTTCTCCGACTTCCCCGCGCCTCGATCAGTTACGACGAAGGAGGGACATATATGGCCGCCTGCCCCTACCGTGGTGGCATGGCCTTTCAGGCGACAGAGCAGATCACCCCAGACGGCCCTCCGGAGACAATCGAGGAAGCAGTCCGAAAATACGATGTAGCGCTGGGTGAATGCGACGCCGACATCTTCGATCTTGAGCAGCTGCTGCTGAAGAAGCGAGAGCACCGCGTGCGGCTCGCCTCCGGGAGGGAAGAGGCCTGCGCAGCCGTGGCGTGCCAGGAGTCGGCTCTGAAAACCGCACGCGAGTTGCTTGCCCCGCAGCAGAATGCCACCCACCCTCCTTCCACACAGCCGGGCCGGCAGCTCACGATCGTCCCCACGGACATGCAACCGCCCAGCGCGACACCCCCCGCCGATCCCTCCGCACCGGAAGGCGACACGTCCGCCGCCCCTCACGTTCCGCCGCCGGATGAGCCCAGCTCCAGCAGCACCGGCTCACAGCCGGGCGCGGGCGGCGAGCCCCCCGAGGTGATCGTCCGGGGTGCCCGCATGAAGCAGATCCTCACGGTCATGGCTCAGCGCCCCGACGCCGACTGGGGCACTGGTGATGTCGCCGCGCTCCTCAACGTCGCCGAAAGCGACATCGCCGCCCGCCGTGCGCTGCGCGAGAACCTCCGCAACCTCGCCCGCCGCGGCGTCCTGGAACGAGTGACCGTCGAAGGCGACTTCCACACCTACTACCGGCCTCGCATGAACTGGAGGTTCGCCTGAAAGTGGCGCCAGCCGACCATCGTCGCCACAGGTGCCGACCCTTCTACAACCTAATAACCGCCGCCGCGTAGGACGACTCAGGGTTGCCCCCCTGAGCCTGCGGCGGCGGCTATAGCCCGCTAAGGCCGTTTCCGACACTACCCGGCTCCGTCCGGACGTGTACGGCATTCGGCCATTTCACCCTGCCTCTTTCGAGGAGCCGAATGCCCATGCGATTTCATCGCGGTGGATTGCCCGGTTCACGTCCGGGCCACAGGTCCACATCGAGCGCCTTCTCCAGAGTCGCGACCGTCAGCAGGTCGGGCCACACCTCTCCAGCGAGTACCCGCGTGATGGTCAGCCGGTCGATTCCCGTCCGCCGGGCCGCCTCCACCATCGACCAGCCGTTCGCGTCGACGACCTTCCGTAGCCGCGCGGCGACTTCCTGGGCGACCCGCGCCCCGTGGTGGTCATCGAGCACAGCGCCCGGCCAGGTTCCCTTGAGGACGTACCCGACGGGCTTGCGGCTGCGCTTGTCTCCCTGTGGCACAGCAAAGAGTCTCGCCCATACGGACCTCCCGGGATGACGGCGGCCGCCACTCTCACCGAATGTTATTGGAATATCACCCCGCCCGGGGTCTATTCCTGGTGGAGAGTCACGATGGATGCGATCGAGCAGTATCGCCCCAAGCTTCCGGGCCCCGTCTGGGAGCGGATCGGCGCGGACTGCCGTCGCGCGGTCTCCAAGGCCAAGCCCGCCACGCTGAAACAGGCCCGTGACTGGCTCGGCGCCCTGGCGTACGCCGCCGCTCACGCGGATGCCTGCGGACAGTCCACGAAAGCCGAGCGGTTGCTCACTCCCGAGACGATCGAGTGGTACCTGGCGACCGGCTACCTGCACGCCGAGAAGTCGTCCCGTTCCAACCGCCGCTGCCGCCTCAACAAGCTCCGTCATGCCCTGCTCGGCCCCGACCTGATCACCGGCGCCCCGGCCGCGTACACCGGCTCCGATCCCTCCCGCCCCTACACCAAACCGGAGCAGGCCCTGCTGTACGCCTCCGCCCGCGCCCAGCCCACCGACGAACTCCGCTACGGCTCCCTGACCCTGCTCGCCCTCGGCCTCGGCTGCGGCCTGGACTCACCCGAGATCATTCCGCTGCGCACCCACGACATCCGCGAAGCACCCAACGGCGCGGTCGCCGTCTCGGTCCGCGGGCGGCGCAAGCGGATCGTGCTGTGCCGCAACGCCTGGGCCCCGGTCCTCACCGAGGCCACCGCCTGGGCCTCCCTCCCCGGCCAGGCCCGCTACCTCTTCCGTCCCGCGAGCCACGCCCGGGGCACGAACACCGTCACCAACTTCCTCGCCCGTACCAAGCGCACCCCCGGCACACCAGCCCTGGTGATGGGCCGGACCCGCGCCACCTGGCTCGTCGACGCCGTCGAGTCCCGCATGCACCTACCCACGCTGATGGCCGCCGCCGGCCTGACCACCCTGCGCTCGATCGACCGGATCCTGCCCTACGTCCGCAACCTCCCGCCCGACCAGGCCGCCGCCATGCTCAGGGAGCTGTAGATGACCAGCAATCTCGACCGCGAGGATCACCTCGCCAAGCTGCGTACCCGCCGTCTGCCCATCCCCGATGCCGAGGTCCACGAGGTACTGGCCGAACTCGAGGACTCCGGGCTGCTCGCCGAAATCGAACCGCTCGTCGCCCAGGTCACCGGGCGCTGCCGGAAGCTCACCGTACGCGCCCTGCTCCTCGGCATGTGTCTGGCCGCCGCGCGCAACAGCGGCACGGTCACCCTGACCTCGGTCGCCAATCTCCTCTTCTTCGCCCTGTCCGACGAGGCACGCGAACAGTTCGGCATCCCCCGCTACCCCGACCACGCCCGGGGCTTCGAAGCCGGGTACGGAGTCGTCCGCCGCCTCTTCCACCGCCTCGTCAAAGCCGTCGACCCCTCACCGCTGCCCAAGAACCACCGCCTCGACCGCGACCTGGTCACCCGCCTCCTCAACAAGGCCGACCCCGATGAGATCACCCGTAAACGGTCACTCATGCTGCGGATCGCCAACCTGATCCTCGCCATGTCTCTGCGCGACGCCCACATCCTGCTGGAGGGCCGCTGGAACGGCTCGGCCGCCCTGGACGCCACCGTCATCGGCACGTACGCAAAAGGTCTGTCGGCCGACAGCCCGGTCACGGCGAGCGACCCCGACGCCGGCTGGTACGTCCGCACCGCCAAACACAAGGACCCTCTCGTGACCGACGTACCGGCGCAGGAGCGGGTCAAGAAGCGCCTGTACGGCTACGACGCCTGCCTCGTCGTCGCACGCGACCCCGACCGCGACGGCGCACCGCTGCCCGACGGCTCGGCCAACCCCGATGTCGTCCCGTCCCTGGTCGTCGCCTTCTCCCTCGACAAGCCCAGCCACCGCCCCGCCGAGGTCGCCCTCGAAGCCCTCCAGTACGTCGATCCCCGCTACCCCCGCGGCTACCTCGCCGGCGACCGCCTCTACCCCGACCAGAAGCCGTACAAGTTCCAGCTCCCCATCCGCGCCCTGGGCTACCAGCCCGTCTACGACTACGCCAAGGACCAGCTCGGCGTGCAGGCCCAGTTCGCCGGGGCAGAACTCATCGAGGGCAACTGGTACTGCCCCTCCATGCCCCAGCCCCTCAAAGACGCCACCAAGGACCTCGTCAACAAGAAGATCGACAAGCAGACCTGGATCAACCGGATCCAGCAGCGCACCACCTACCTCTTCATGCCCAAGCAGCGAGCCGACGCCGAAGGCCACCGCCGCATGATGTGCCCCGCCGAAGCCAACCGCACCCAGTGCCCCCTCAAGCCCTACACCCTCGGCCGCGGCATCCACCTGCCCCTCATCGACCCCGCCCCCAGCCCCGCCGACTCACCCCCGGCCTGCACCCAGCGCACCATCACCCTCCCGCCCGAGGCCGGGGCCCAGCTCTGGCAGCCCCTCCAGTACGGCACCGCGGAATGGCAGCGCGTCTACTTCCGCCTCCGCAACGCCATCGAGGGCATGAACGGCTTCGGCAAGGACCCCCTCTACGAACACCTGGAGCCCGGCGGCACCCGCCGCATCCGCGGCATCGCCGCCCAGGCCATCCTCCTGGCCTTCCAGCTCGCCCACGCCAACAAACGCAAGCTCGCCACCTGGGCCGGCAGCATCGCCCTCCACGGCGACCAGCCACACCGCCGCCCCACTCGCCGCCGCAAGACAAAACCCCTGGGCACCTGGACACCCAAGGGCTACCTCGCCAAGACGACTGCATGAGAGGGGTCACACCCCAGTAAGCCGACTGAAGCTCAACAACCGAAGACCCGGAACACGACTGCCCGGCGGCTCCCCAGCCGCCGGGCATCGAGTCCCACGCCTTCGGTCGTG